>DATDSS010000001.1:0-5154 GCA_035291245.1 Alphaproteobacteria bacterium
AATACCTGTACATGGTTTTGACCTCCTTTAGAGTTTCAGCTAAGCCGTAAACAGGTATAATCTTTTTATGTTTTACAAAAATCTGACGAAGCTCATCAAGGCCGCCTATGTGATCGGCATGCGCGTGGGTCAGCAAGATCGCATCGATTCTATCAACTTTAGCTGATAACAACTGCTGCCTTAGGTCTGGGGAGGCATCAATTAAAAGGTTTTTGCCGTTTTTAAATTCTATTAAAACGCACGCACGCAAGCGCTTATTTTTTGGGTTTTTAGGGTCACATGCCCCCCAATCTCCTGTAATAAGGGGGACGCCGCCTGAGCTTCCTGTGCCAAGTAGTGTAATTTTCATGGTAAATAAGGGATTGCTTTACTAAAAAGGGTTTTAAAGTTTTGAGTGGTTATTTGTGCAACTTGTAAAAGAGGGATATTTTTAATGTCAGCTAAAAGCATAGCTGTTTCTTTGACAAAAGCTGGCTCGTTACGCTTTCCTCTATAGGGAACGGGGGCTAAATAAGGGGCATCAGTTTCAACTAATAATTTTTCAAGAGGTGTTTTTATAAAGACTTCTCTTAAATCGCACGCATTTTTAAAGGTAAAGATACCACTGACAGACAAATAAAAACCCCGATCAAGGGCCTCTTTGGCAAGCTCTTTGGATCCACTAAAGCAATGAAAGACACCACGTACTTTCCCCTTAAACTCATCCAAAATCTTTAAAGTATCCTCATCAGCAAGACGTGTATGAATGATAATAGGCAGGTCTTTTTGACAGGCCACCTCTAGATGAAGGCGGAAGCTTTCTTGTTGAAGGTCTTTGGGGCTATGCTCATAGTAATAATCAAGCCCTGTCTCCCCAAAAGCTACCATCTTTGGATTATCTGCTTCTTTGAGTAAAAAGTCTTTTAAGGTTTTAAGGTCATGATCTTGCGCTTCATGGGGGTGAACCCCTACGGAATAGACAACATCTTCCTGTTGACCTGCAATTTTTTTTAAGTCGCTCAGCTCGCAAAGCTTTGTGTTGACTGTTAAAAACCCCTTCACCCCATGAGCTCTGGCATTTTCAAGCACAACGTTTAAGTCATCCCTGAACTCAGGGAAATTAAGGTGGCAGTGGCTATCGATTAGCATGAAAAGTTCAATCTCCTTCTTGAATTCTTGGGAAAACACCCGCTGGCTCTAATAGCTTTAGGCCTTCTAGCTCCGTATCGTAAAATTCAAACGTTCTGGCATCTTTTGAAACACCAAGCGTATCTAGGATCTTTGAGCAAGAATCTGGCATAAAGGCTTGAAGAAGAAGTGTTATTTGGTAGATGACTTTAACAAGCACACTTAAAGCCACTTCCATGCGTTTTGGATCTTCTTTTTTCAATGACCATGGCTTTTGAAAGTCAACATAAGCATTGGCTTTATAAATAACTGCCCAAATAGTTTCTAAGGCCTTGTGAAAGGCAAAATCATCCATGTGTTTTTGAACAAGGCTTAGCAAATCCGCTGACTCTTTTAAGAGAGTTTCATCTTCGGCTTTCAAATCTTTAAGAGCTGGCACAGCACCATCTGTGTTTTTATAAATAAAAGAAAAAATTCTTTGAACCAAGTTACCATAAGCATTCGCAAGATCACTGTTGTTCCTGGAAATAAGGGCAGACTTAGAAAAATCACCATCTTGACCAAAACTCATCTCCCTTAAAAGGAAATAACGAACCGTATCAAGGCCATAATCTTGAACCAACTGCAAAGGGTCAATCGTGTTTCCTAAGGATTTAGAAATCTTTTGTCCTTCATTAGTCCACCACCCATGAGCAACGATGCGCTTTGGAAGAGGAAGATCAGCTGCCATTAAGAAAGCTGGCCAATAAACAGTATGAAACCTTAAAATATCTTTTCCAACCACATGGGTACATGTCGGCCAAAGGGTCTGTAAATTCTCTTGATTATTTGGATAACCAAGAGCAGAAAGATAGTTGGTCAAAGCATCAAACCAAACATACATCACGTGACTTGGATCTTTTGTTACAGGTATTCCCCAAGAAAAAGAGGTTCTTGAGACACTTAAGTCTTTTAAGCCTCCTTCTACAAATTTGACGACCTCATTTTTACGGGAAGCGGGCATAATAAAGTCCGGATTATTCTTATAGTACTCTAAAAGTCTTTCTTGAAAGCTTGAAAGCTTGAAAAAATAACTAGGTTCACTTACCCATTCAACCTCTGCACCAGTGGGGGCCTTGCCATCAACAAGCTCGGTTTCTTGGTAAAAGGCTTCGTCTCGAATGGCGTACCACCCGCTATAGCTATCAAGATAGATATACCCTTTTTCCATCAAATCATCCCACAGATGATGAACAGCTTTATAGTGCCTGTCTTCTGTGGTTCTGATAAAATCGTCATTGGATAAATTAAGTTTATGAGACATATCCCTAAAAGTTTGTGATACCTGATCAGTAAAAGCTTTAGGCGTCATCCCAGCTTTTTGGGCAGATTGCTGTATTTTTTGTCCATGCTCATCTGTTCCTGTTAAAAATTTGACTTTGACACCTTCCAGCCTTTTAAACCTGGCCATAACGTCCGTTGCAATACTCGTATAGCCGTGGCCAATATGAGGTTTGTCGTTTACATAATAAATAGGGGTTGTTAGGTAGCAATAACGTGAAGCAGACATTTTAAAAATCTTTTAGAAGTTCTTATTGTTTTTTACATGTACACTATTTTTAAACCGTCGTTAACTGTTTGTTACGTCAAATTTGGCTCTTTTTCTTTGGATGATTTTAGGAAGCACTAAATAGAATTTTCAATAAAACCCACCTTATGCGAAATACGATAGCCTATTTTTTAAAAAAATTAATGGTTTTAAAAAAAATGAATCCTATATCTAAGTTTGTTATCAACACACTAACGTTTAAGAGATACAAATACATGAAAAAAATTTTTCTTTCTGCAATTTTTGGCATTTCTAGCATTTTTGCAAATGACTTGGATATCGCCACTGATTTTACGCAAAACCTTTCAAAAGTATGCGTAGGAAACATTGATAAAATTGAGGCGCTTTCCCCTAAGATAGTTCTTAGTCCAAAGCGTAATACCATCATTCACCTTGAGGGCTTTTGCTTAGCTGAAGACAATAACTTTAAAGGAATGCTTGGAACACCCTATTTCTTAACTCCAAAATATAACTCAGATGATGGAGCCTTAATTTTAAAAGGGAAGAATTCAGAAACGACTGTTCTTATAAATGGTTTTTCTGAGTATTTCGATAAATATGGAAACTTAGATAGCAAAAAAACCCAAAAAATGTTTAAGTATGTCGAATCACTTTTTTCCATTACTCAAGCATTTAAACTTAACGAGTTAGAAGCACCTCACTTTGGTTCTGCTAGCCCTAAAGATAGTATCCTTGAAGGATTTCAAGATACATTGTCTGTGGGAATGATTATTAGCTCTAACAAAAAGTTAAGAGAGGACATCGAAACTCAAATAAAACAATTTGAGACATTTAAAGATTTTACGTTTTCTCAAAACAACGATAACCTTATTTTTGATGCTGAACAAAATGAGTTTTTAGAGACAGTAGAACTTTCTGAAGAAAAGTCTATTTATGCGAAGAATACTCAGGATCTAGCAAAAGAAACAAAAGGGATCTTTAATAAGCTGAAAAATAAACTCAGTGATATCGAAAAAAAGATAAAAACGGGTGAATTTAATAGTACGACCTATCAAAATTTTTTAAAAAGATATATCCAAACGAGTGACCCCCTTTACGCAGCTTTAGAAAAACAGGGCCTTATTTTCTAACTTTTGATTCCTTGCGGAGCTTTTTCAAACTCTGTGAGGTTTTTTATCAAATCTTTTAAGGACTTTTTCGAAAAGTCTTTTTTTGAGGCATCTTGGGTATCTGTTAACAGTAAAAAAACGGGCTTTTGGGGATCATCTTCAAAGTCCTTTTCATAAACACGCCGTATAGACTCTAGCAAAGAATTATCCTTACTTAGGTTTAAACAAGCAAGCCAACGGATTACCCACATTTTGCGTTCTGTTAAATTACTAAGAGATGGGCACAGATCTTTAAAAAAATCTTTAGTTTGAGACCATTTCTGTTGATTCATAAGGCAAACCAGCTTCAATTTAAGCGCTTCTTGATCGTTATACGGCCCAAGTGTGTCAAAAGCTTTGTCGTAATTTTGCTGAAATATGTAACCTTTGACCTTCAAAAAATCTTTTTCTTTTACCAAAAATTGCGTTTCATCAAGCCTTGACAGCGTTGCAAATGCGGATTTAGCGTCCTGATTATCCAGGTGAAGCTGAACAACTTCTAGCCAATTTCCAACAGTTTTTTCGTCTAAGCTTTTTGGTTCTAAGCTTTTAGTATATAAAGCAGCCGCATTTGCTAGCAAGTCTAATTTTTTAAAAGCTTCTATGGCTCCTTTTGTTATTATCTCTCCCTTTGCAGAGTCGGGGGTATAATTTTTAAATTCTTCATAAAGAGATAAAATATCCATAGGTCTTAACTTTTCTTGATGTTTTTCAAAAACCTCAAGAAATCCCTGCTCAATCAAAGAGACAATTCCATCTTTTTTAGCCCTTTCTTCATAGAGATCTTGTATTTTTTTAAGAAGCCTTAGATAAGGAACCATGTCTCCTTTTTGCTGATACAGCTTTGAAAGAAATCGTTGCATTTCATAAGAAAAATCATCACCTTGCCAGCTCATACTCAAAATATTTAAATCGGTAATAGCATCTTCTAGGCGCATTTTCCCTAAGGACAAATTTTGCAAAATAAGTTCAAACCGTGTCTTTGCGTAAACTTCTAAAGTAGGGGCTTGTTTTAAGATCTCTTCTAATAAAGCAATACCTTCAGCGGCTCTAGACTCTTTTAAAAGGCTCTTTGCCATTAAATAATTATAGTAATTTAAATAAGGCTGAGCGGTTGGTTTGAACGTTTCTTGTAAAAGTATCGCAATCAAGGGGGGGTTATGATGCTCTAGCGCTTGTTCTAATAACGGGACCACAAGACGGTTTTTCATCATAGGGCTATAGGTTTTTAAATAAAATGACACCAGCTCATTTGGCATGGATGAAACACGCTCAACCGGTGATTTTTTCAGTCTTTTGGCTTGTTGGTGATCTAAGATATTTAAAAATATCCTGGCTTCTGGATAGCGA
>DATDSS010000002.1:0-6616 GCA_035291245.1 Alphaproteobacteria bacterium
CAATAAGCCAGTCTTCCTCACAGCCACTTACGACTTTACTATAAGAATGGTTAAGGAGTGGTTAAGGGGAGGGGAGCCTTATAGGAATTTTTTTCACGGCCAAAAAATGATTTTTTATATGCGCGTACCCCCGCTTAAAAACCCCCGCGCGTAAAACCAAGGGGTGCCCCAATACCATTAATTAAAAGAATGGCCCTATAGAGTGTTTACTCTCTCCAAAGGCACTTTTTTTACGGGACCTCCTGCACACGGGGTGTTTCTTTCTTAATCTTTCAAAAATTGCACAGGTACGCTTTAAAAAACTTAAACTTTTTAAAAGGTGAGGGGGAGAGTCGTGAGCATCTCGCTGACTATAGCTAATTATTTGCATCTAAGAAGCTTTTGTCAGTTCATAATAGTGGCACTCCCTCTGTGCTTCTTGGGCTTTTTGCTCGTATCTGGTAACTGGCCAAGACGTGGGATGCTGTGTTGTAAAAAAT
This sequence comes from Alphaproteobacteria bacterium, assembly GCA_035291245.1. Taxonomy (GTDB): domain Bacteria; phylum Pseudomonadota; class Alphaproteobacteria; order Paracaedibacterales; family DATDSS01; genus DATDSS01. The sequence goes on from DATDSS010000002.1 coordinate 480, forward strand.
TCAACGTTAAAATCTGATCGTCTACTAAGAAGATCTTTTATCCACTCTTGATAGCCTAAGTGATCTGTGGCAAGCCTTAAAACACCTTGGGGCTTTAAGACTCTATGAATATTATCAAGAGTTTCATCACAAATGATGCGTCTTTTATGATGACGTTTTTTAGGCCAGGGATCTGCAAAAAGAATAAAACACCCCTCAAGACTTTCGTTTGGAAGACTTAAAAGAGTAAGCCGTGCGTCTTGTGTCATAACAAAAATATTGTTAAGAGACAGACGCTCTTTTTCCTCAAGGATATGAACAGCTCCGTGTAAAAATGGTTCACAACCAAGAAAAGTTTTATTTTGATGCGCTCTTGCTTGCTCGACTAAATGTTCTCCACCGCCATAACCTATTTCAAGCCAAAGCTCACAATGCTTTAAGCAAAAGTTTTTAAGAGCTTCAAATGAAAGCTCAATTTCTGGTAAATGGTCCTCTAACCTTTTTTTTTGTAAAGGTTTTAAGGGCCTTGCGATTTTTCTACCCCAAAATTTTGGCCTTGGTAGAGTAAGAGTTATTTGTGTCATCGGTAATAGTTTAAAAAAGACAGTTAAGGCAGTGTTAGCAAATTTTGACAGTTTTTTTTAGTAAAAAATTACTTTTTGGCAAATAAAAATGGCCTTTTTTAAAAAAAGTCGCAAAAAATATCTATACTGGGTTAACCTTTGTGTAAACACCTCCAAACAGTAGAAGGTTTTATAGCCCTATGAGCTTTCTGCTATTTTTAAAGCAATAATGGATCAAATTTTTTCCTCTCACAGAACGTTATTAAAGCGCTTTAGGATCTCCTCTTTACAAGAGGCACCCTTTTGTCTTTTACAAGAAGTTACAAAGACCTTGCAAGAACGTCTGGCTTTTGTAAAAAAACCTTTTAACAAGGCTTTACTTTTGGGACCTCTTGGAAAAGAAGTTATAGATTTTAACATCACGCAAGATCAAGTTGTTTCATCGCCTGAGATACTTTGTTTTTCTCCTAATTCATTTGATTTAGCTCTATCAGTATTTGATTTAAGCGTTACAAATGATGTTCCCGGGCTTCTTGCTCAAGTATATGACTGCTTGCGACCTAATGGTTTGTTTACGGGCGTTCTTTTGGGTACTAAAAGTTTTCAAGAGATTAGAACAAACCTCTATACTCTAGAGGAAACTTTGTGTGGGCGTATTTATCCGCGTTTTGATCCGCTTGTCCACCCAAGTACCATAGTCGAGCTGTTTGTCAGAATGCCTTGGGAGCTACCCGTTGTAGATGTTCAAGATCTCTCTTTACGTTTTTTAACACTCCAAGATTTCATAAGCCATCAACGCAGCTTAGGAATGACGCATCATTTACCAAAAGTGTACTCTTTTAATAAAGATTTATACCAAGCTTTAATCCGCCTTTTTCCTAAAAATATAGATTTAGAGCTGATTTATTTTAGCGCATGGAAACCAAGTGTCACAGCTTTGGAGCCGTTAAGAAGAAAAAAGCACGCTAGCCCTCGCTTATAAGATTATTGAGACTTTGTAAACAATGTTTAGAAGAAAAGTCTTAAACAATAAGTTTGAAGATGGCTGATCTGAAATAGGGAGTTTTTGCAAAACCCCAAAATTTAAAAAGCTTTATTATGAAGATTGCTTAGTTGCTTATCAAAGAAGGAATCCAGATCACTTGTGCAATCAAGGATGTCTGTTTTGGTGCGGTTGATTATTTTGGTCAAAAAAGTTGATAATAGATCTTGGTGAAGCTTATCTAAAAGTCGATCTTTTAAAAACTCTGCTTGAGAGTTCTTTGATTTTGCAAATTTCTTAGTTTCTTTTTCAAAGTCACTTAAATAATCTTCGTGCTTTTTACTGGATTTTTCTCTTCTTTCTGAGATTTGCTGGTTTAATGCCTCTTTTTTTTGTTTTAAACAAGCAAGACTTAAGCTTAAGTCATTTTTTAGGCTAAGTAATTTATTGTGCTGCGTCCTAATGGTGTCTTTTTCATCCTCTAGTAACAACTTTACCCTTGAAGCAGAAAGCTTAAACCCAAGTGCCAAAGACACTGTAAAGCTTATAAGTAGGATAAAACTTTCGTTCATGCTTTTTCCCCTTGCGACGTAGAGTCCTTCAATAAGACCTCTTTTAGTTTTTCACTAAAATGAGGGATTTGTTTAGTAAGCTCAAAAAGAATCTGGAGACGTTGCTCCTCAAGAGTCTTGGTGTATTGATGAAGATTAGAGCGAATTTCCTCATCAATACGATTTAACATTTCGTGACGTTTCGTTTCAAGTTTAAGAGTTTGCTGGTGGATAGAATTCCTTAAATCTTTTTGGTAAGAAATCTCAATCTCCTTGATTTCTTCTTCTAAAGAGCTAATTTCTTCTTTTAAGCGGCTGACCTCATCTTGATAAGTATTTAAAACGGTTTGTCTATGAAGCAAATGTTTATCAAGCCTGGGTAAAATCCAAAACCTTAGCCCCATAAACAAAAAGACCATGCAAACAACTAACCAAAAAAGCTGTGCGCTATAGGTTGTTATATCAAGTTGAGGCATTGTATCCCTCTTTTCCTTTTATAAAAACAAAATAAGCATTGCCACAACAAACGCTAAAAGAGCAATTGACTCAGTCAAAGCAAAGGCAAGTAACCCAACACCAAAAACGTCATTTTTTGCAGACGGGTTGCGTGAAATAGAATTGATAAGACTTGAAAAAATATTTCCAAGACCAATACCAACTCCCATAAGAGCTAAAACAGCTAAACCTGCTCCAATCATTTTTGCAGCTGCAACGTCCATAATACTTCCTTTCCAATTAAGTTTTTTAGATAAATATTCAATACCTTTAATGTAAATTTATCGCATCATTCAGATAAATGCACGTTAAAATCGTAAAAACATAAGCTTGAAGAACTGCAACCAGTACTTCAAAAGCTGTAATAGCTATGGTCATTAAAAACGGTAAGATTGCAAGGGGAGTTAGCATTCCTCCTGCTAAAAGTAAGCTAAAAGCCGCAAAAATCTTAAGCATGGCATGACCTGCTACCATGTTTGCAAAAAGACGCACACTTAAGCTAACGGGCCTTGATAAATAACTCATAATTTCCACTGGAATCAAAAGTGGCGCAATATAAAAAGGCGTCCCTTTTGGATAAAAAAGCCTTAAAAAATGAAACCCATGTTTAAAAATACCAATGAGCGTAGCTGTTACAAAAACCAATAAAGCTAACCCTACTGTTACAACAAGTTGGCTTGTAAAAGTAAAACTATAGGGGGCTAAACCTAGTAAGTTTCCCACTAAAATAAAAATAAATAACGACAAAATATAAGGGGTGTATGTAATACCTTTTGGACCAATTTGAGCCTTAATAAGATCTTGAATAAACTGGTACAGTTTTTCGCAAACCACCCCAAGTGATGAAGGGACCATGCCTTCTTCATAGGCTTTATTCCTAGTTCCAAAATGAAAAATAACTAATGAAACGAGTACTGATAACACCATAAAAAGAGATGAATTTGTAAAAGTTATATCCATCCCAAATAAACTAAGCGGCTTAAGCGGCTTAATTAAAAACTGATGAAGTGGATCAATCACTTAGCTTGCCCTTTCCCTTTTAAAAAAAAATCCTTCGTAGCACGTTTTAATCCTAAAAAAGCTGCGGCTATCCCCAGTAGAATAAACACAATCATCCCAAAAGGTGCCGTCAAAAACATATAATCCGTAAAGTATCCAAGAGCAACGCCAACGACTATGGAGCTAACAAAGTCGACTCCAATCTTCATTCCAAACGCAATTTTTCTGGATTCTTCTTGTGACACGTGATTTCTAGGCTTTTAATTATTATCTCAATTTTTATTAAACTCCTTTTTTTACAGAAGTCTAGAAAAAAGTTTACAAGAAAAATGTTTATTGGCTTTTTTACAGCTGTCTAATTTATTTTAGGAACGCTATACAATTTAGGCGGAGACTTTACCTCACTACAGTTTTAACGAATTGCGTCGTGCCTATTTTTTGGCAAAATGCTAGAATTGCCATATCCCCTTAATAGAGTTTTAAAAATTGTTATGACAGACCTTTGCTCTAATTCTTCCAACCCGTTAAATGATCTTCCTGCATTTTTTGAACTCCTTAAAGTTTGGCAAGACAGAATGCTTTATCAAAAAGGATTTTCGGTTCACACGGTTAACACTTATAAAAATGATATGCTCAATTTTGTTTCTTTTTTCAAAAACGAAGGATGTCAAATGCAAGATGTTTCCTTTTTCAAAGATCTTAGCCTTCAAGACTTTCGTTCCTGGCTTTATTTCAGACACCGTGAAAATTACAGTCCCCGCTCAACGGCAAGGGCTCTATCTTCTTTGAAAAGTTTTTTCACATTTTTAAAAAAAGAAAAGGGCATAGACAACAAAGCCTTAGAATTTGTCTCCAGGCCAAAAATCCCAAAAGCTTTGCCAAAAGCTTTAAGTGAACACGAGACGTTTTTACTTATAAAGGAAAGTGCTCTTCTTGATGAACGGCCATGGGTTAATCAAAGAGACAAAGCTATCTTAATGCTCTTATATGGGGCAGGCCTTCGCATTTCAGAGGCATTAAACCTCAAAGGAGGGTGCTTAGAGCAAGGAGACGGTTTATTAATAGAGGGAAAAGGCAAAAAACAACGCCAAGTCCCCTTGCTGCAAGAAGTCAAAGAAGCCTTACAAGAATACAAAAAATTGTGCCCCTATGACCTTTGTAATCTTAGCCCATTTTTTAGAGCCATTAGAGGAGGGGCGCTAACTTCCACGATGGTTCAAAAACGTGTACAAGCATTAAGAGAGCTTTTAAACCTTCCTGCGTCTACAACGCCGCACGCCCTAAGGCACAGCTGCGCCACGCACCTGTTAAATCAAAGTGACGACTTAAGATCTATTCAAGCTTTGCTTGGCCATGAATCCTTATCGACCACACAAATTTATACAAAAGTGGCAGATTCAAAGCTGTTTAAACAGTACGAAAATTTTCACCCCCGGTCAAAAAACAGACTTTGATGCGTCTTGTTTAGCTTTTGTTCAGCAATATAACAAAAAATTACAAGCGTCATCTTAAGTTTAAAGGTGTCTTATACTATAAAAAATGCATTTTGTACTGATATGTTTTTAAGGGGGGCTTAAGCGTAATTTTATCTAAAATTTTATTGATATTTTGATTTTTTCGTACATCATTAAAGAATAACCCAGCACATTCTTGTGCTGTTTACGGCTTAAGAGGTATAAAATGTCATTTTTTAGCTTTGCAACGTGCTCTGTATTTTTAGTGTCTGGTTTCTTTGTGAAACCTAGTATAGCCAGTGAATTAACTGATCTCTTTGGAACAGAAAAGTCCAGTCAAACTAGTTCCTTCAAAGATTTATTTACCCTTCAAGATGAACATGCTAATAACGCGTATGTTATAGGAGAAGAAATAGAAGTCCCTACAAGCTATAAAAGGGAGCATGACTTTTTAGAGTTCAAGCTTAAGCTTGAAAGGCACCCCGGCCTCATGACCAATAATAACATTAAGTCGGCGGAAAATGTGAGTGACATGTTATTTATTCTTTTAAGTGAAATAAATAAAGCCCACAAGCTTGAAGCAATCCCCTATCAAGGGCCTGTGGATCTTGAGTTAAATAGACTTAATGCTCTTTTACTATTAGCTTCCAATAAAATTACTTTGACGCAAGAAGAAGTTGCTGAAATTAGACTTCTTCAACAAAACCAAGCTGAGAAATCTTCAAAGGAGAATATCAAAGACAAAAAGCTCTATGAGATTTTCGCCTCCTCAGTTTTTGATACCACCGTCACAACGGTCGTAGACGACTATGGAGTGGTAACGCTTGGGGTAAAATCTATCTCTTTGTACGAAGATCCAGCTGTATTTGCAACGGCGCCTGCAAATGATCCAAAGATAACTGAAATCTTTACTAAAAAAAGAAAAACAAGCGACTCTGACTCTAAGGTTTTAAAAAATAGTGTTTCTTCCTCAGAAATTATTGCAACAGTAACAGCCCATAGTGTTTTTAAATCCTTTGCTGACTATTCAAACTTTTCGACCTTTTTTGCAGATGTTTTCTGCTCCTTAGAAGACAACTTAATCGCTAAAATAGATGGGCAACTTTACCGTTTA
>DATDSS010000003.1:0-8807 GCA_035291245.1 Alphaproteobacteria bacterium
TTCAGGGATCATCATCAGTATTTTTTGCCCCTTTTTAATTTTGTCAGAATAAAAGAGCTCTTCTAACATGACGTAGGGTGAGGCCGATCCAACATTACCAACGCTTTCTAAATTCGTAAACCATTTTTCAAGAGGGATCTCTAGCCCGATTTCTGTCATGGAGTCATATACTTTTTGGTAAAAAAAGTAGGATGAAATATGCGGTAAAAACCAATCCACAGTTTTTAAATCTAAAGATTTCTTTTCAACCGTTCTCTTTAAAAAGTCAGCTATGAGAGTTGTTATATTCTCTCCCAAAAGCCTAACGTCTTGCTTAAGAGAAAAAACGCTTCTTTTGTTCCACTCATCTTGAGGTATATCAGCATATCCTAAAAACCCCTCTTCGCCATTTTTATCACTCCCATTATACATGCAAACATCATATTGGTTAGAGTAAGACCCCATGGTTATCCACTCAATTTTAAGCGATAAACCTGTTTTATTGGGTTCATTTTTTAAAAGAAAGGCTCCTGCTCCATCTGAGAGCATCCACCTTAGAAAGTCTTTTTCAAACGCGATATAGGGGTTTTCGTTAATCAGCTTGAGATTATCGTATTCTTCACGGTACTTTTCGCCTCTCATATGAATAGAAGGTCTTTCTGAGCCCGTGCTAATAGCGCTCTTTTTATCCCCACTTGAAATAGACATATAAGCATACTTTAAAGCTTGTGTCCCTGTAAGGCAGGCTCCTGAAAAAGAAGCTACTTCAAAGGGATTATTCCCACCTAATTCTCCTTGAACCATAGAAGCATGAGAGGGGAGAAGTTGATCGGGGCCTGTCGTACCACAAGTTAAGAGCTCTACATCGTTTAGTGAAAATACGTCATCAAAAAGATTTCGAACAGCCGCAGCTGCAAGCTGGGCGTTGGTGTGCGTTGTTTTACCGTCTTTTAAAGCGTAATACCGTGTTTTTATTTTATTACTGCGCAGTGTAACAGCTCTTGCTTTTGAAGGTTTATCGCCAACCATTCCTAAGACATTTTCTATCTGATCGTTGGTAATTGGATCATTTGGTAAAAATTTCCCTATTTTGGTGATATAAACGTTATTCATAATCACAGGCCCCTTTATTTGTAAATAGTCCTAAGTAGTCATGAACTTAGCTTTCAAAAGTTAAAAAACAACTTATTTAAGATAAAATTTTAAAAACTCAAACTTTTTTAAAGGTTGTGGGGAAGCCTTCGAAAATTTTAAAATGCTGCTTGCTATAGCATGAAACAAAAACAATGTTTATCGCTTATGAATTTTATTTAACCTTTGCGTCTCCTTGAAACCTCCTTTAAAATTTAAAACAAAATGGTCTTATAGTTTAGTGTCTTTTATGTTTAAAAAAGTGCGTATTGGTAGTGTTTTTCTGGTTTTATCTCTTGCAACTGCTTTTTATTTTTTTTACGACAAAAAAAACCACAAAACTGAAGACTCTTCCATCCCCCCCTCCCCTTTAAACGAATACGTGGTCCAAGAAGTTGTCACACCTGACTTAAAGGCCGTTCCTGCCACTGTTGATAGTGTTCGAAAATCTTTTGCACGAAGTAGGCTAGGCGGAACAGTTGATGGACTTTCTATTACAGAAGGACAACACGTTAAAGCAGGTGACTTACTAGCAGTTATTATTGATCCCAAACAACCCTTAGACATCGCTTCTTTGGACGGCAAACTTAAAAGCCTTGAAAATGAGCTTAATTTAGCCACCACTGAAAAAAAACGGATAGAAATTTTAAAAAAACAAAATGTTGTGAGTCAATCTGCTCTTGATAAGGTAACAACTGATGTAAGTGTTTTAGAAAACACGCTAAAAAGTACACAAGCTGAAAGAGAGAAGCTATTAATCAACAAAGGAGAAGGTCGTGTATTTGCCCCTCTTTTAGGGCAGGTGCTAAAGGTTCTTGTCACCAACGGAAGTGTTGTCCTTCCAGGAGATAATATTGCAGAAATCGCAGTAGACGGTGTTATTTTGCGCCTTAACGTACCAGAGCGGTTGAGTGACTTTTTAAAAGAGGGCATGGAGCTAAAAGTCAAGGATCCCCCCCACCAAGAAGCTGACCAACTGGGAACTATTCAAAAAATTTATCCTCGCATTGAACAAGGAAAAATTGTTGTAGACCTTATCGTCCCAACGTTAAAAAAAGAAGCCCTTGTGGGACAACTTTATAGTGTTTATATTCCAACATCTAAAAGAAAGACTTTTTTCATACCAGAAACTTTTATAAAAAAACGTAGAGGCCTTTGTTATGTAACTCTTAAAAATAACCAAGAAGTTGTCGTTCAAACAGGAGAAATCCAAGATCATATGGTTGAAATTCTCTCTGGCCTTGAGATCAATGACGTCCTTGTGGAGGTTTTATCATGACTTCTCAAAAGTCATCTTTTAGCGAAAATTTTACAAAGTACTTCATAACGTCTCCTCTGACAGCTCTGTTAATTGCTACGATTTTTGCACTAGGGCTAGTGGCGCTTATCTCTTTACCAAGAGAAGAAGAACCACAAATCAGTGTTCCAATGATTGATATTTATTTAAAAACTGATGGTCTAAAGGCCCAAGATGGGGTGGAATTGGCTGTAAAACCGCTTGAAACTATTATCAAGGCGATTGATGGCGTCGAACATGTTTATTCTCAAACTCAAGATAATCAATCAGTTCTTACTGCAAGATTTTACGTGGGAACTAATCCTGACAGCGCTGTTTTAAGGGTGCATGAACGCATTCGCGCTCACCTTCATGAAATTCCTTATGGGCTTAGTATGCCACTAGTGGTTGGAAGAAGTATTGATGATGTAGCTATGATGGTTTTAACGCTATCTCCCACTCTTGATGAGGTTGGAAAGTTAACAGATACTGAGCTTTATGAAATGGGTTTAAAGCTTCAAGGAGAACTTTCAAAAGTTACTAATATTGGTGCAAGTTATATCTGCGGAGGACGTCCCGTTCAGCTTCGCATAGAAGTCATGCCTGAGAAATTAAGTCTTTATTCCGTGACCCTTAACCAAGTTGTTAGTAAAGTCCAAGAAGCCAATAAAGCTTTTATAAGCGGAGATGTTGTCCAAGAAAATCATAGCTTTACAATCACTGCAGGAAAGACAGCCCAAAATAGTGAAGAAATCGGCCAACTCTTGGTAAGTACCTTTGATGGAAGACCTGTTTACCTAAAAGACGTAGCAGATATTAAAATGGATGGAAAACCCCTTGAACACAGGGTTATTCATATGGTCAAAGACTTAAAAGGGGACGTTAAGTCACTTCCTGCTTTAAGTATTGCATTTTCTAAAAGGGCAGGATCCAATGCTGTTGTGGTTGCAAAAGAAATGGAAAGTCGCTTAGAAATTCTAAAAGACACCCTTCTTCCTAAAAACGTTATGGTAACAGTAACTCGTAACTACGGTGAAACAGCTACTGAAAAATCCAATAAACTTTTAGAAGATTTGCTTGGCGCCACTATCGCAGTTGTTGTTTTGGTAACGCTTGCTATTGGCTGGAGGGAAGGGATTGTGGTCGCTGTTGTAATACCTGTCACCATTTTATCTACCCTCTTTTTTGCGTGGGTGATGGGATATACCCTTAACCGCGTCAGCTTATTTGCTTTAATTTTTTCTATTGGTATTTTAGTTGATGATGCCATTGTTTTTATTGAAAACATTGTAAGGCACTGGAGAGAGTCTCCTGAAAAAAGTCCCATTGAAACAGCAATTGTAGCTGTTAAAGAAGTTGGCCCCCCAACCATTATGGCAACATTCACAATTATTGCAGCTTTAATGCCCATGAAGTTTGTAAGTGGCCTTATGGGGCCTTATATGAGCCCAATTCCTATTAATGCTTCTATGGCTATGCTTATGTCTCTTTTGGTGGCCTTTACTGCTGTTCCTTGGCTTTTGGTAAAGCTAAAACCTGCAACTCTACAAAATCACGAACACTCTTCAAAAATTGGAGATTTTTACAAAAAAGTTGCAACACCTCTTATCAACAGTCCTCAAAAATCAAAAAAATTTTTGGTGTATGTAGCTTTAGCAACGCTTGCGTCCTTTGCCTTGTTTGGTTTTAAAGCCGTGACCGTAAAAATGCTCCCCTTTGATAACAAGTCTGAACTTGTACTTCAGCTTGACCTTTTAGAGGGCAGCACCCTTGAAGAGACACAGCGCAGTCTTACTGACATGTCAAATGCTCTTAAAGACTTACCAGAACTTACGAGTCTGCAGCTTTATATAGGAACTGCTGCTCCTTTTAATTTTAATGGCCTTGTTAGACATAGTTATTTAAGACAAGAACAAAGAAGAGCTGAAATTCAAGTAAACCTCCTTGGCAAAAGTGAAAGATCAAGGTCAAGCCATGAAATATCCTTAGACATAAGAGACCGTCTTAAAAAAGTAACGCTTCCAAATGGCGCTATTACAAAAGTAGTGGAAGTCCCCCCAGGACCACCGGTTTTAGCAACCCTACTTGCAGAAATCTATGGACCAGATGCTAAAACCAGAAGGGAAGTCGCGAGAAAAGTAAAACAAGCCTTTGCAAGTATCGATTTTATCAAAGATATCGATGATTCCTTTGGTACGCCTTTTGAAAAGCTGCATCTAACTATTAATAGAGTGGCGCTTGAGCACTATGGCGTAGAAGAAAAAGCTGTCTATGATACGCTGGTTTCGTTACTAGGGGCTACAGTTGTGGGGTATTCCCATCGCGGGGGGGAAACCTATCCCATCCAAGTGTCCATTGAACTTTCGAAGTCTTCTAAGGTTTTAAATGAAAAACTTCTAACAACGCCAATTTTAGGCACCAAAGGCATGGTGGAACTTGGAGATTTAGTAGTCATTCAAAAAGAAACCGCCTCTTATCCGATTTTTAGACATAACGGCTATGAAGCGGATATGGTTATGGCAGAGCTTGCTGGAAGATTTGAAGCCCCCATTTATGGTATCTTTGCAGTTAATGAGGCGATTAAAGAAATGGATTTTGGAAATCTTACAAAGCCAAAAATAGCTTGGCACGGACAACCTCTCGATGAGAGAGAGCCTACTCTTTTATGGGATGGGGAGTGGGAAGTTACCTATGTCACGTTTTTAGACATGGGAGTCGCGTTTATCCTTGCCCTTGCAGCCATTTATGGCCTCTTGGTGGCACAATTTAAAAGTTTTAAACTCCCACTAGTGGTTTTGTTGCCCGTTCCCTTAGTTTTAGTTGGTATTATTTTGGGGCACTTTATTATGCAAGTTCCCTTTACAGCAACATCTATGATTGGGCTTATTGGACTTGCAGGGATTGTAGTTCGAAATTCTTTATTACTGGTGGAGTTTATAAAAGCTGCTTTGAAAGAGGGAATTCACTTGCAAGAAGCCCTTCTTGATGCGGGGGCAAAACGAATTCAACCCATTGCCCTTACGGCAGGGGCTGCTATGATTGGAGCGTTATTTATGTTTTCAGATCCCATCTTTCAAGGGCTTGCAACGTCACTATTTTTTGGGCTTATGTCTTCAACAGTTTTGACACTTCTTGCTATTCCTGCAGTTTATATGGTCTTTCGGTATAACGCCCCCCAAACCAAGAATTAGCGGGGGCTTTAAAGAGATCTTTTTAAGTTCCGTGCTGATCAAGTTAAAATGTGTTTTGCTATATGGGCTACTTTTTTCATTAAGGTTGGAAAGGCTAAAGTCTGTAAATCTTCTATGCGTACCCACTGGGCATCAGGAAAAGAAGGTGAGAATGTTGGATCTTTTTTTTCTACACAAAGTTTCAGGTGAAAGTGCGTAAAGGTATGCTTAACCACACACTTTGAAGAAGCATCAAAAAACGTTCTTTCGTCTTCAAGCCAAGGGGTACTTGGAAACTCCATCAAACCGTGAAGGAGTCCGGGCTCTTTTCTTTTTTGCACTAAGACTTTGTCTTGATCCCCTATCCAATAGACGGTGCCATACCTTGTGGGCTTTTCTTTTTTCTGTTCTAGAACTGGAAAAAGTGAGGTCTGTTTATTTTTAAATGCTAGGCAAAAAGAGGTAAGTGGGCACACCTCACACTTAGGGTTTGAGGGCGTGCAAATCGTTGCTCCTAAATCCATATAAGCTTGAGCTACCTGTCCTGAAGCTTTTTGTGGGTAAAACATGTAATTGTGTTTTAAGAGATTTTTTTTTAAAAGAGGTAACACGTCCTTGATTTCGTAAAGCCTGCTTAGAACGCGTGCAATATTTCCATCAACTGGCAAAATTTTTTCATTAAAGCAAATACTTGCAACAGCAGCTGCTGTATAAGCTCCAACGCCAGGAAGTTTTATAAGCTCTTGAAATGTTGAAGGAAAAGAAGAGAGCTCACATAACTCTTTTGCGCACTTTTGAAGGTTTAAAGCCCTCCTATAATAGCCAAGGCCTTGCCAATACCAAAACAACTCATCTTGGGTACACTCTTTTAAGTCTTGTGAAGTCTTGAAACGTTCAGTAAATCTTTCATAATAAGGTATGACTGCTTTTACAACAGTCTGCTGTAACATAATTTCACTGATTAAAACAAAAAAAGGTTCAACAGACTTCGTATTAGTTGCCCTCCACGGTAGAACACGTTGATTTACCTCATACCATTGCAGTAAGGTATCTATTATTTGGTTATAGTTTGTTAAACATGTCTTACGAGTCCAAGAAAAGATCATTTAAAACCGTATCAATTGGAGAGCTTGTACCTAGCCTTATCGCACCCGCTTTGGAAAAGCAAGGGGTCCTTCATGCAAAACTTTTTCTGGCTTGGGATAAAATTTTCACCCAAGATATTTACAAAATTTGTAAACCAGTAGCCTTATATTTTCCTAAAGATATGAAAAACCAAGCAACTCTTAAGGTTAGCACCCCTGTTGCCATGGCTACTCATATACGCTATATGCAAGACATTATTTTAGAAAAAGTGAATATATTTTTTGGATACAACGCCGTTTCTAAGCTTTGGATTGAGCATGAAACCAAACCAACTAAAAACTTCTGAGTGGCTTGTGACGCCTAATCTTTTTCTAGCGTTTACATTTTGTTAGTTCTGATTCTTTTGGGGCATCTTAAAATTTAACAGTGCTTGTGCACCAAGATCTTCTAAGGGATTAATTGTTGTAAACTCAACCTCAAAAGGATACCCATTCATTACCTTTGGATTATGGCCAATTAAATGGATTTTAGCTTGTAAATCGTTCTTGGGTTTTTCTGAAGAAACCCCCAAAGACAGCAACGTATAGTGAAAATCCTCCAAGGCTTGCAAAGGGACATTTTCTTCAAAAGGTGAGGAAGACCCTTGTGCTTTAGGAGGTGTATAAGATAAAATACCTTCTTCAAAAGAGCTTAAATAAAGAGTTTTTACCCTTAACCCTTTGTTTAAGTCGTACGTCATGATAGCCTCCCCCATCATGGTTCCTTTACCTTTTAAATGCTTAATTTGTGAAAGCTCTAAAAACTTTCCTAAGGCTATTTTTTTTAAGTTCACATCCAGTTCGTAATTTTGCGTTTCTTCGTTCCAACGAACATTGTGAAGGTTAAATGTCCCATCGAGAACTTGGCCTGTGCTATCTAAAATATTTAAACCCTTTGTCCAAGGATTCATTACAAAAGAAAACTGACCGTTGGTCGTTTCTAAAAGGGGCGTTTTAACACTTTTATAAAAGACTGTTTGAATATCTTGGGCGTGAAGAGGGGCTAGTGTATTAAAAAAAAGCCCTGTTTGCAGCCCTTTTACCTGTAAATGACTGGAAGGGATAATAAAATCTATCTCTTTTAAAAGAGCATGAAGCTCACACTTGCTATCAACATTGTGTTCAAGAGATATCTTACCTTTTAGGGTTAAATGGCCTTTTAAATCAGTAATAAAAGCATCTTTTTGGGAAAAAAAATCGTAGAGCTCTTGAATAGTCATCTCATAGACGGCTGAAAGTTTTTTATAGTAAGCTGAAAGTTCGCCTTGAGCTTTAAAAACAGGGGTTCTTCCCTGTAAGGCTATTATATCTAAGTCTAAGGTATAAAAATTTCCCTGCCCTGTTAAGCTAAGATCTAAAGGCATTTTAACAGTCCCTAAAACCCCATCTTGATAAGAAATCGCTCTAATTTTACATAAAAGGTCGATGGCTTTTGTGTTTAAGTCATAAGACCCTTTAAAAGAGACTGCCCCACTCTTTATGGAAAAAAGGCCCAAATCAATCATAACACTTGGCGCGTCAAGATTTACAATTGTTTCCTTCTCTGTCTTTCTTATAACAAGAGTTCCCTCATGAGAGGTGTTGCTATCTTTATAAGAGATACTAAGAAGGTTTTTTTCAGCACTTCCAAAAAAAGGATACGTTGTTGAAGCTGTAAAAGGAGTTGAAATAATTATTTGACAATTTTCAAAGCCTAGTTTTTTAAAACCAAACCCCAAATCTTTGCCTTGCAAAGCGTCCTCAGTTTGTAAACAGGGCGCAATACTTTCAGAATTTACAAGAACATGAAACACCCCTTCTTCTAAGGTGCATTCTTTAAATGATCGCTCAAAAAGCAAATCCATCACAGTAAAGACGCACTTAACATTTTTAATATAGATAGCGTCTTCGTTACCTTGCTTTTCTAAAGCTTGGCTACTTGAAGGCACGTGGACACCTTTTAAAATAACACTACCAAAAGTAGATTGAACTCCTTCGATTAATACTCCCTCAAAACCATAAGAAAGAAAGACGTTTTGAATGAGCTTAGAAACCACAGAATGTTTTACAAGAGGATAAGAAATATAAATCCCCATAAAAAAGGTGGCCCAAAGTGCAATTCTTTTAAAAACAGAAAATGCAAGCCGT
>DATDSS010000004.1:0-6853 GCA_035291245.1 Alphaproteobacteria bacterium
TTCAGGGATCATCATCAGTATTTTTTGCCCCTTTTTAATTTTGTCAGAATAAAAGAGCTCTTCTAACATGACGTAGGGTGAGGCCGATCCAACATTACCAACGCTTTCTAAATTCGTAAACCATTTTTCAAGAGGGATCTCAACATCGTTATCTTTCATTGAAGCGTGGGCTCGTTCATAGAAAAAATAAGATGAAATATGCGGTAAAAACCAATCCACAGGTTCTCATAATCGCAGGCCCCTTTATTTGTAAATAGTCCTAAGTAGTCATGAACTTAGCTTTCAAAAGTTAAAAAACAACTTATTTAAGATAAAATTTTAAAAATCCCCTGAACTTTTTTGAATATTTTTTGGGGAAATTTTAACTAATTGTTTCATAAAAAACACACGAAAAATCTATGTAGCGAAATTTTTACTAAAAAGCTAAAAAGATTAAAATCTCCTTGATACCCTAAAGTTGATACTAATTATACTTTTTTATTGAGGAAGAAAATGAAAGTAAAATCTTTGGCTATAGCAGCCGCTCTTTTAAGCACCGTTAGTGCAACACTAGCAGAAGGCGAAAATGCAAATGACTCTAAGAAATGGATGGCACGTCTTCGTATTTTAGGTGTTAACCCACAAGTAGGAAGCTCCATTGAGCCAATTGGCGGAAAGGCGAGCGTTTCAAGTGATGTTATTCCAGAATTAGATTTTTCTTACTTTTTTACAAAAAATATCGCACTTGAACTTATCTTGGGCACCAGCCACCATAAAGTACGAGCAACAGGAACCTCAGATGGTGATTTTAACGGCAGCAAAGTCAAGCTATTGCCCCCAATTCTAAGCCTTCAATACCACTTCACACAGCTTAGTCAAAAAGTTAAACCATACCTAGGGGCTGGCCTTAATTATACTATTTTTTATGACGCTAAAAAAGGTGATTTTACAAGCATTTCTTATAAAAATAAATTTGGTTATGCTCTTCAAGCAGGTGTTGATGTTAATATCCAAGGATCTTGGTATTTTAACATTGATGTTAAAAAACTATGGCTTAAGACCACAGCTACAATTAATGAAAGTGTTAAAGCAAATGTTCGCTTAAACCCTTGGATCTTTGGCGCAGGCGTTGGCTATCGCTTCTAAGCGCTTTTAAGGTTTGGCGCAAAAAGTTTTTTAAAAAGGCTCCTTTAGGAGCTTTTTTTAAATTAAGACGGGTTCCCTGAGCTCAAGATTATGGTCCCTTTAATAAATAAAGAAATCTTGTTATCCTACGTAATGAACTCGTAATTTTAAAGTTTTAAGGCAAAAAGCATGTTGTCAGTAAATGCTTCAAAAGAAGAACATTTGAACGTTTGGCCGGGATTTGTGGATATTTTAGCGACCGTTTTAATGGTTATTGTGTTTGTTTTAATGACGTTTGTTGCGGCTTACCATACTCTTTTTGAAGTTGTAACTTCAAAAGAAGCAGACCTTAATCATCTTTCAAAGGAGCTTGACGACGTATCCTTACAACTTTCAACTACTAAAAATCAAGTGGAACTAAAAAGAAAAGAAATGGAGCAGCTGCGCCAATCCTTTGAAACTTTGGTTAAGCAATTAAATGTTCATTTGGCTGAAAAAAAGTTGTTAAGCCAAAGGCTTACCGAAAAAGATGAAACGGCAAAAACTTTAGAAGAAACGGTCTATTTAACCAATCAAGAAAAAGCAGATATTTCGCAACAACTGGTTTTGTTGAATCAACAACTAGAAGAGTTGATGACGCGTTACAAAGACTTGGAAGAAGAGAAAAAACAATCGGTCTTATCTTTAAGTCAAGAGTTGGATCAAATTAAGGAACAAGCCCAAAAAGAAGCACAAAAAAATATTGGCCATTACCGCTCAGAGTTTTTTGAAAAATTAGTTGAGATTATCAAAGGGCATCAAGGTATCCGCGTGGTAGTAGATCGCTTTATTTTTCAATCTGAAGTGTTGTTTGAGCAAGGTTCTGCAAATCTTGGAGAACAAGGCAAAGAAAGGCTTAAAGATCTTTCAAAAGCCTTAATGGATATTATGAGCAAGATTCCAGATACGGTGCCTTGGATTTTACGTGTAGATGGGCACACAGATGATCTGCCTATTAAAACGTCCCAATTTCCGACTAATTGGCATTTATCAAGTGCCAGGGCTATAGCTGTTGTAAGCTTTTTACAAGAGCAGGGGATTCCCGCTTCTCGTTTGGTTGCAGCAGGTTTTTCTGAGTTTTCTCCTCTAGCATCTGAAAAAAACCTCCAAGCACGGGCTAAAAACCGCCGTATAGAGTTTAAGCTGGACTCAAAATAAGATTTTACTTTTAAGAGGCCATTACCTCTGATGCCCCTTTAAGGAGGGGCCCCCAAAAACCCCTTTTTATACACAGGTACATAAAATTTTCCCCAAAATGTATATTTTGTTAATTGTTTTTTAACTTTTATGTTCTAGACTTTATGGGTAAGTAAAAATCACTTTATGGGAGTTGTAAGAACAAGATGATGCAAAATACTTTTAATCCTTTTGCTGGAATGTCAATGAAAAATCCATTTATGGAAAAAGAAGACCTAATGTCAGGCCATAGAAAAAACCTAGAAAGTTTAACAGATGCCGCTAAAATGGCAGCAGAAGTTACAAAATCTGTAGCTCAACTGCAAGGACAGTTTGTTAAGCAACTCTTTGGTGATATGCAAGCTTGGGGCAAGAATCTCGAAGAGCTCTTTTCAAAAGAAGCAAAGATAGAAAATCAAGCTTCACGCATGAAAGATACCTTTAATCAAGGGATGGATCACGGCATGAAACTTGCGACAATTGTTCGCCAAGGACAAAAAGATATCTATGATGTTTTTAAAAAGCGCATGGAAGAGAACTTTTCTGATTTTCAAAACAGAGGTAAAGAAGCCATGAAAACTGCAGCTGAAATGACAGGGCAAAAGAAACACCCTAAAAATTAAAGTGCACTTTTAAAGAGCTTTTTAAGAGGGCTTTTTGTGCACCCTAAAACACATGAGGCGTAGCTTGTGCTGTTTTAAAAGGTTGGAAATAAAAGCTCTCTTAACTAAAAATTTAACAAAGAGTTAATTCTTGGCGTTATTTTTAAGTAATTTAATAGATATAGGATTGGTCAATGAAATCATACTTGGCTTTGTTATTTTACGGTTTAACCTTATTAGGATGTTTTTCAGCGCATAGCTCAGAAGATGACTTGGCATATTTACATAGATACCAGTCGCATGAACGTGAACACATAGATTTGGATAAAAATTCACTTAATATATCCCTAACACAGCAGCACATAAACGGATTTCCATCCATACAAGACACTAAACGTTGCTTTAAGATGCTGGTGACAAAAGATGGAGGGGCTCACAATTTAGAAAGCTGGTTGTGCGATATAAGTTTTTCCGCTTGCCAGGAAGATACTAAAAAAGAGTTGATTCAACAGGGTGTCGAGATTTTGTTGCAAGCTAATGAACTGAGTATTCTTAAAAACATTCTTGAGTCAAATAAATATGAGTTATATTACGTTTCATATATTGACAAAGATTACCTTCGATCCCTTATAGAGCAAGTGGCGCAGAAGGGAAAAGAGAATATTTTCAAAGAGTGGAGCGCAACCTACCGAAGGTCTGCGGATGCTTTAAAAAATTCTTGCAGTATCGCAGCTCCTTTTAGTCAGTTTCAAATCTCCATTGATAATGGTAAAAGTGCTCTAAAAAGTTTACAACAAAATCAACTCTTTTCTAAAAGATCTATAAATTTTGTTTATGAAAAAAAACTGCTTAAAAAAATATACGTCTCAGCTTTTAAGAAGTTTTTAAAAATTTTGACTGCTCAAAAAAGACATTGAGGGGTTTGTCTAAACAATTTTGCGAGCTGGTATGATCAGGAAAGATTACATCGGTCTTTGAACTATCAAACTTCCGCTTCTATTTATCATGAAAATGGGATTTAAAAAACAACCAGTGTCGAAATCTCTTAAAAGAATTGTTCCTAAAGTCAAGCAAAGTGCAGTTTCTAGAGCTTTAGCTCCGTATAAAAACTTTAATATAACTTTTGAAGATAATGGCACAAGAGCGATTTACATGAAGTAAGCTGAGCTTTAAAAAAAAATAGACTTCTTGTGTTAAACGTAAAATTAACTCTTTTGTATTATTGTTTTAAACAAAGCATCAACTCCCCCTTTTTAAAAAGCGTAAAGATGAAAGAATTTTTCAAGACCCACAAGCTTCTTCTTTCGATCTCTGCGCTGTATTTTGGATTATTGTTTTTGGGGGAGTATTTAAATTGGCACTTTTTGTTAAGACTTTTTAACCTTATTTGGATTCCGTGTGGTTTAAGTCTTTATTCTTATATTGCCCGTTTAAAAGCAAAACCTTGCGAAAAATGCTTACAAAGAGAAGCCCTTGACAAGGAAACTTCTAAAGGACTTTACCTAAGCAGGGCAGAGGCCTTGCAAATTTTAGGCCTTGCAAATAACGCAACCACACGCGATATTCGTAAAGCGTACGTTACGTTGATGCGAAAAATTCACCCAGATCAAGAAGGGGGCTCTTTGTATTTAGCAAAGCTACTTAACCGCGCTAAAGAGAGGCTTTTGGCACACATAGAAGGATAAATTTATGACATTGATTGATACGGCTGTTTTTCCTGTAGGAGGTCTTGGGACTCGCATTCTTCCTGCTACAAAAGCTTTTCCGAAAGAGATGCTTCCAGTAGTTGATAGGCCACTGATACAATATGCAGTAGAAGAGGCAAAACAAGCAGGTATCAAGCGGTTTATTTTTATTACAGCCCATGGCAAAAAGGCCTTAGAAGATCATTTTGACAGATCAGAAGCCTTAGAAAGTCGCCTAAAGTTTTTGCAAAAAGATAAAGAGCTTAAGCTTATTTTGGACTCAAGCCTCCGCCCTGGGGAAGCTATTTTTGTAAGGCAGCAACAACCGCTAGGGCTGGGACATGCTGTTTGGTGCGCCAGACAGTGGGTAGGCAATAAACCGTTCGCCGTCATTTTACCAGATGATTTAATTTTAGGTAAGCCTTGTTTAAAGGAAATGATTGACCACTATAGGACTGGCAATATGGTTGGAGTTATGGATATTGAGCCTCAAGACAGTAAGAAATACGGGATTTTAGATGTCTTAGAAGATGATGGCAGGCAAGTAGTTGCAAAAGGTGTGGTGGAAAAACCTTCACCTGAAAAAGCACCGTCAACCGTTGCTGTTGTTGGTCGCTATATTATAGACCCCTTTGTTTTTGAGCTGTTAAAAACCCATACGGTGGGGACTGGCGGAGAAATTCAGCTAACAGATGCTTTAAGCGCAATGATCAAAGTTTATGGGCTAACAGGATTTCGTTTTTCAGGCAAACGTTTTGATTGTGGAGATAAAAAAGGCTGGCTTGAAGCGAATATCGCGTGCGCTTGTGAAAATGAGCTGTTGAAAGATGCTATGCAAGAGATCTTGGCTCGGTATTTGAAAAAAGAGTAGAAATATTCTTGTGCTGTTACTCTAATGTTTCTTTGTCATTCCTAAATATAGATCTTAAAAAAAAGAGCTACCTGTGGCATAAAGGCTCACAAAGCTTAGACTTTTTTGACTTTAATATCATTAAACACAAGCAGCCCCAGGTCTTAACTCTCAAGAATTTGCAAAGACCTTTAAAAACTTCTAAGCTTAAAAAGGGAAGAAGTAAAATGGATGTTTTGTATGATCTGTGTTTTTGGCTCTTTGAATATTGACTTATTTTTTCGTGTAAACAGTCTCCCAAAAAAGGGTGAAACACTTTTAGCTCAATCTTTTCATACATCCTATGGCGGAAAGGGTGCTAATCAAGCTATGGCTGCCTTTCGCTTTGGATCTGAGGTCAATTTGTTTGGAGCAGTAGGCGATGATGAGTTTGGAAGGCTGTATCTAGCTTACCTAGAAGCAGAAAGATTTTCTACAAACGGTATATGGGTTGTTGATCAGCCAACAGGGACAGCCTCTATTACAATGTCTGCTCATGGCGATCATACAATAGTTGTTGCAAGCGGCGCTAATTTAAGTGCAAAAGCCCAAGATGTCCCCTTATCTATTTTAGGGGAAGACGTGTATGTTTTGCTTCAAATGGAGACAAACTTGCTTGAAAACTGGAAGCTTTTGCAAAGAGCAAAACAAAAGGGTTGTAAAACAATTGTTAATCTTGCGCCTTATACTCAATTAACACCTGACGTTTTAAGACAAATTGACTATTTAGTTGTAAATGAAACAGAAGGTGCAAGCCTTCATAGAGATTGTTTAATGGGGTTTGAGCAACTAAGCCAGCAATATGATCTCACATTGGTTATTACACAAGGCGTTCATGGTATTATGTGCTTTGATAAACAGCAACAATACAAAGTCCCAGCCCGCTCAATTACACCTGTTGATACAACAGGTGCAGGAGATTGCTTTGTGGGGATTTTTGCAAGTGCTCTTGATCAAGGTATGCCACTTTTTGATGCCTTATTTCAAGCCACTAGTGGGGCAAGCTATGCCTGTTTAAAAAGAGGGGCGCAAGCCTCAATGCCCTCTAAAGGGCAACTTGATTTATACCTTTTAGAAGGATAGGGAGGCTCCTACTAGAAAGTGTTGGTGATCGCGAGCTGTCTTATTGGGGGTAAGTTCGCAACTCGTGTACTGATAAATTTCATCTATCACATTGTAAACTAAAGACGTTTCTTGGTGTTTATTTTTTAGACTCAAAAGAGCATTAAAAAGTTCATCCTTAGAGTATTTTTCATTTTTCAAATCTTTTTCTTTTATGATTTGTCCAAAATACGCCTTATACGCTGGAATAGCTTCAATAGTTTTAACACAAAGTAACCTATACGTATTGAAATCTT
>DATDSS010000005.1:0-11507 GCA_035291245.1 Alphaproteobacteria bacterium
TTTTACTTTTTTTTCCAAAAAAATCTCCTCAAGACTTAAAGCGCAACTATAGGCTAAAAATTCGACACCGTGCTCTTTAGCCTCCTTTGCGCCCCGTGCATAAACAGGATCAATCTCACGGGCTATATCAAAATAATGACACCCTTCTACTTGAAGGACATAAAAAACAAAGCACTTAACACCTTGACTTGCTAGCAATGAAAGCTCTTTTAGGTGTTTAGCCCCCCTTGCCGTTACACAGTCTGGAAAATAGGCGAACTCCCCCTTTTTGTAATGAACATTTTTGATTTCTAAGTATCCGTCGGGCGATCCATTTTTTTGAAGTAAAAAATCAATTCTTGAATTTGTTCCATACCTTACTTCAGGTTTTAAGGACTCATAAAAACTAAGCTCTGGTATTTTATTCAACAAAAAAGCTTCTTGTACCAATTTATTAGGAAGATGAGTATTGACCCCAACTTTTCCCCCCTCAATTTCAACCAACTGCCAGGTGTAGGGAAGTTTTCGAGATTTATCATCGCTGTAACTCACCCAAACCCTAAGTCCAGGCGTTGTTCCCCCTAAAAGGGCCCCTGAATTTGGGCAATGAGCCGTTATAAATTCGCCTGTACTTAGTTGAATGTCTGCTAAAAATCTTTTATAGCGTTTTACTAAAACACCTTCTAAAAGAGGTGATGGAAATTGCATGTTTTTTAAAACTCATGTAGAAGTTATTAAAGTCTTTTTTATCATATCTTCTTGAAAGATCCACTTTTATGACATCAGCAGCACTTTTAATCATAGGGAATGAAATTCTAAGCGGTAGGACCCAAGACGTTCATATGCAGTTTTTAGGGCGTGAATTATGTTTTTTGGGAATATCCTTACAAGAAGTGCGTGTGGTAAGAGATGAAGAATCCGCTATAACGAAAGCTGTTACGTGCCTAAGCAAGCGCTATGATTACGTCTTTACCACAGGGGGAATTGGGCCAACTCATGATGATATCACCTCTTCTTGTATTGCCAAAGCCTTTAAAAGAGAATTTGTCTTAAATGAAACTGCTCATAAGCTCTTACAAGATTATTATAAAGAAAATTTGAATGCAGCACGCCTTAGAATGGCTATGATGCCAAAAGATGTTAATCTTATTCCAAATCCCATAAGCGTTGCCCCAGGCTATAGCATTGAAAATGTCTTTGTCCTAGCAGGTGTCCCAGATGTGATGAGGGCAATGTTTGATCATGTTAAACCAGAGCTGAGTGGTTCTGAACCGATTTTATCAAAAACTATTATGTGTTTTGTAACGGAAGGGCAGATTGCAACGGATGTTGAAAAAATTCAAAAAAAGTATGAAACCGTTGAAATTGGCAGTTATCCTTTCTCAAAAGACCAAAAAATTGGTACTAGCCTAGTCTTAAGGTCCCAAGACCCGCAAATTTTAGAAAAAGCTTATGAAGAAGTAGAAGCTTTTTTAAGCTCTTTTCAAAAAGTTTAACGATGGAAGAATCTTTCTCCTTTATAGTAAAAGAAGAAGCGCCCAAAGGACGCAGCGACAAAGTTTTAAGTGCGTTGTTGCCAGATTTTTCACGCTCACGCCTCCAAGCTCTTATGGACCAAGGGTGTGTCTTGATTAACAACACTATAAAGCCTGCTTCTTATAAGCTAAAACCAGGGGACCATGTTGTTATTCAAATCCCGCCTCTAGAAGAAGCAACACCACAAGCGGTTTCTATGGATCTTTGTGTGCTTTATGAAGACCCCTACTTATTGGTTATTAATAAGCCCTCTGGCCTGGTTGTCCACCCCGCCCCAGGACATAGTCAAGATACACTTGTAAATGGCCTGTTGTTTCACTGTCAAGAAGACCTTTCAGGCATAGGGGGGGTTAAAAGGCCAGGCATTGTTCACAGGCTTGACAAAGACACGTCGGGCCTAATGGTTGTTGCAAAAAATGATGCAGCTCACCAGGGGCTTAGCCTTCAGTTTCATGACAGAACACTAAGCCGGCAATATTACGCCCTTGTTTATGGGCTGCCGTCCCCTTCTTCTGGAAAAATTGAAGGTGCTATTGGAAGATGCCCTCATAATAGGCAAAAAATGGCTCTAAGGCCAAATGGAAAGCCGGCTGTTACCAATTATAAGGTTTTAAAAACGTTTTTAAATGGCTCTATAAGCCTTGTATCTTGTAAACTTGAAACAGGAAGAACCCATCAAATTCGGGTGCATTTGACCTCAATTGGCTATCCTATCGTTGGTGATCCTTTGTATGGAAACACTCCAAAGTCACTTAAAAAAGGACTGCCTTTGGAAGTTTTAAACTTCCCTCGTCAAGCGCTCCATGCCTACGAATTAACCTTTTTACACCCCATAAGTGGCGAAAAAATGACTTTTACGTGTGAGTTATCTTTGGACCTAAAAGAATTACAAGAGATTTTAGAGCTTGAGAGAAAGAGTTTCTAAAAGTGAAAAAGATAAAAAGCGCAAGATAAACCCTGCGCTTTAAATTGCTGCCTAAGTTAAATACTGTTATCTTAGTATTAGTTTACAGCAGCCGTTATGATTGTATCAAGGTCAGCGTACGCAACGGTTGCAACAGCCGTTAAAGCATTCATCATGAGTATAGCAAGTTGATTTGCTTGACCGCTTGTAACAGTAGTTCCATCAATACCCGTACCAGATGTTGAGCCGTTAACGTATTTTACAAAAAGAGCATCTCCATCAAGCGCTGTTAATTGGATGACAGAGTTGCTTGCATCCGTAATCGTTTTTGTTCCAAGACCACTTAGATCATAGGAAAAAGCCTTGGCTTTACCTGAAGCCCCTACTTGAGCTGTAAACACAATGCTTGAATTATCAACACTCCAAACGCCACTGGTTAAGTTACTTTTTGCAGTATTATAAGTCACAAGCCCCCAATCGGTTGTGCTGTCTTTTGTGGTAAAGTCTGCATCTGTCATACCTGCTCCTGAGATGGCTTTAAATACAGCCGTATTCAACCTGCTTTGAATAGAGGCTGAAGAGCTTCCGTTGACAAGGTTTCCAAGGCCAGTAGTTGACGTTTCTAGCGGTTGTAAAAAGGAAGTGTTGCTTTGCGTTAGGCGCTTTGATGGAGGAGAGGTAAGGGCTGCTATGATGCCATCAGAAACGCTTACTGTTCTTCCAAACTTAGCAGGAAATAAATTATAAGTGACACTACCATAGTTTGAGCCAAAGATAACTTCCATAGCAGTTGTTGCAGAGGTTTGCACGTTCCACGTATGTAAATCAGGCACTGTTGCCGTAAAAGTAGAAGCTGTGCCAGTAGAGGCTGAGGTAGTTGAGTTATAAGGGGTTATAGGATAGTTGTAAGTTGCTTCTATGGGGTCTAAGGTAGCAGCAGCCGCTGTTCCTGAGTTATCAAGATACATTTTAGCAGCCCAGCCTGAGGTAAGAGCAGATGTGCTGGTAAGAGCTGTACCAGTAGCACTGGCTGCAAAAGTTTTAATGGCACACCCTCTCATAAAGTTTAACAAAACCGTAGAGGTAAGAGCAGCCGGTGTACCTGTGGCTGTTAAAATAAGCTTTAGAATTTTTGTAGTTGTTGCCACGCCGTTTGCATACGTTTGCGTGATATCAAGAGTTGTTGTTGTAGAATAAGAAGCGCTGAGGGTTCCAGATTGATAACTCTCCCAACCAGCTGAAGAGTCTGTTAGGTGAGCATTTAATTTACTTCCAGTTATACTCCAATATTTCAAAGTTGAAGTGGTGGCTGTAGCTGTTCCTGTATAGGCATTATCCAAGTAATTTGCTGTGTTGGTGCTAATGTCAGTAATTTCCAGACTGTCTGCTGCAAGGGGTTTATAAACTGGTACAAGAGCCCTTGATGAGAGTTCAGTTGCAAGCGTTATTTCAGGAAGCGCGTCAGCAGTTGTTGCATACGCTTTTTGAGGGAGCATAAAAATTGCACTTAATAAGCTTAATGTTAAGCTTTTACGTAAAAAGGTCATATTTCTTCCTTTCCAAGTTACTCGAAGAATTTGTTCGTACTCTTTAAGACTAGGAAAAGAAGGTTAATATCTGGTTAATTTATAAGAAATAAAAAAATAATTAATTTATAATTAATTATACCAAACATCTATTATATTAAAAGACCAAAGGATCATTTTATTTGTAAATGGAATTTTCACCTTGAAGGGACATCATTTTCTCATGAACCTGCTCGTAAAGGCCATCTGCTTTTTTCCCAGCTGTTAAAGCTAAATTTCTGTTTTGCCCTCTTAAAAATTGATCAATGGTTGGCAGTTGACGTTCTCCATTAATAGGAGCAGGCCTTGACGCATCAACAATCATATTTTCTACGGCGTTCAAAAAATAAGCCTCTTGCCAAGATAGTAAATACTGTCTGAAAATAGTCATAAAATCCCCAGTATTTAAAAGCTGCGCGACTTTCTCGTCAGTTAAGTCGTAGGTGGCTTTTTTATCTTCTTTTAAGCGACCTTCTATATAGTTGTTTAAATCGTCTTCGCTTGGTTTATGCAGTAGCGGATAAGTTGAAAGATCTGGATAGATTTTTAAAAAATCATTTGTAAGCTGAGCAAGCTGAGTTTTTGCGGGCTTTTCAACTTTGTCATAAACGTCTTGAAAGGATGACCCACTTTGCATTGAAAAAGCTAGACCGTTTAGCAGCATTAGAAGGCTTAGAATAATTTTCTTCATGGAATTTTCCTCTTTTAACTTGAATTATTGTTTAAAAATCTGCCACAACTAAGAAATAATGAAAGATTTTTTAGGAGTTTTTGGCTGTGTCTAGTATTTTAAGCTTAGAAACAACTTTTAAAGAAAGAACTTTTTGTTTGTTTTCTAAAGAATTGATACTATCTTCTATTGATAATAAACTTCAAGAAGAAAATAATTTTTGCGTTTCTTCCAGTCTTTTTTCTTCCTTAAATCTTCTTTTTAAAAAATCTTCATTCGATATTTCAAAAATCGATGTTTTTTTAACAACCACTGGGCCTGGCTCGTTTACTGGTATTCGCCAATCTTTAGCTTTTATGACGGGTCTTAAAGCGGCCTTCCCCTTTAAAAACTTTTACTCCTTTTCAACGCTTGATTTATTAATGGCTTATGCTAAAAATCAGCTTCAGAAAAAAGAAATTATTATTGCGTTGTCTAATGGACGCTTTGGCTATTACGTTAAAAAGGAAGGATTTGACCCTGTTGTCTTATCAAAAGAGGCCGTAGAAAATCTGTCACAGTGCGCTGAAATTTTAAGTGATGATTTCCCTTCAAGCCTTCCTTTTCCAAATGATCTTTCTAAAATTTTACTTAAGACCTATCTTGAAACCCCCGATCTTTTTTCAACTTCTTTAACACCGTGTTATGTTCATGAGCCTGCTTATAAAAAATCGTATTTTCCAGGTTAAGGACTTAAGCCCTAAAGACGCAAACGCCTTAACCCAAACTCACTCCATGTGCTTTGAAAAACCCTGGGAGGAGGATTTTTTTTTGTCCTTGCTGGAAAACTCTTTGACAAAAGGCTGGGGAATTTTTAAAAAACAACAGTTAATAGCAGCTCTTTTACTAAGATGTGATGAAGACCAAGCAGAAATCTTAACACTTTTTGCCCATCCTATTTATAGGGGCAACGGTCTTGGAAAATGTCTTTTAAAAACTGCCTTAGAAAGTTTAAACACGTGTGAGTTTTTTTTAGAAGTCGAAGATACTAATCTTAGTGCTATCGGGCTTTATGAAAGCATGGGGTTTGAGACCTATTTTAAAAGAGAAAACTATTATGGTCCATCACGTCATGCCCTGTTAATGAAAGCCAAGTTGGCGCCTTCCCTCAAAAGCCAGAGCTAAGGTTGTATCATCCAAATAATCCAGATCACTTCCCACAGGTACACCTTGGGCAAGGGAAGAGATTTTGACGTTAAAGGGGTGAAGCAAATCACTGATATAGTGCATAGTGGTTTGCCCATCTAAAGTAGCCCTAAGCGCAAAAACAACTTCGGTAATGTCTTTTGTTTTAAGCCGATTGATAAGAGAGTCAAGGGTTAGCTGCTTTGGCCCTATGCCTTCAATTGCTGACAAGACGCCTCCTAAAACGTGATAATGCCCCTTAAAGACATGAGATCTTTCCAAGGCCCACGCATCACTAACGTCTTCTACAATACAAAGCGTGTGAGGATTTCTTTTAGGGTTTGTGCATACGCTACAGGGGCTTTTTGTGTCAAAACCGTGACAAATCTCACAAGTTTTTATAGTGTCGCGAGCTTGTATTAACGCGTCAATAAGGGGGGTTAGCACTTGATCCTTCTTTTTCAAAAGATGAAGCGCCACACGCCTGCCTGAACGCGGGCCAAGGCTTGGCAGCTTTGAAAAAAGTTGAATCACTCGCTCAATTTCTCCACTCCACATGTCTTTATTTTATGCCTCTTATACTGCTTTATGTAAAGTCTAAGTTAAAAGACGTTAGAGGCGGTTGCAAGAGGTTTCAGCAATTCCCGTTCCCTGCTCCACTTTCTTAAAATCAAAAGATTTAATGAATTTTGAAACAGAAGTATTACGTTTTAAAAAGTGTTGGATAGCTATAGAATTTTTATAAAAGACCATTGATGGCCTTCAAGCGGAACATTTTTATGGAAAGACCTTCTATAACTAAAAAAGTTTTCCTCTTCTACGTAAGTATCATTTTGAAGACTTTCCACAGTTTCTACTCCTAAGGTGTGGAGCTGGTTTTTTAAATACCCCGATAAATTTAGTAAATACTTCCCTTTTTCTTTTTTTGTAAAAAACTCAGGCGCTTTAAAAAGGTCAAAAACATCTTGGCTTACTTCGAATGAAGGCTGTTGAATGCATGGTCCGACGGCTACTATAAAATCTTTTGCTAAATAGCCCTTATTTTTAAAAGATTCTAAACAATTTTTAACAATTCCTAGGTACGAACTTCTCCATCCTGCGTGAAGGGCTGCTATTATTTTTTCAGACTTATGGGCTAATAAGATAGGCACACAATCAGCTGTTTTGATAGCAATTGTAAACTCCCTAGTTGCAGTGATTAAACCATCTGCTTCAAGTATTTGGTCTTTTTCTAAAGGCTTATCCACTTCAATCACAAGGTTACTGTGAACTTGTTTTAGAGTAACAGCTCCCACGGGAAGGCTTGTATTTTTCCCCCCAAATGTATGAGTGATATGATCACACTTTAAAAGTTCCTTACTGACAAACATTTTGAAACCCCCATAAAGATGATTGGTTTAAGCTTGAAAAGCCTAAAACTTTAAAAATTGCGCCCATATGCCTTGGATCAATAAGTCTTGCAACTTGAACCGTCATAGCAGGATTATTAACAAAAGCTTTTAAACGCTCTTCAATTCCAAGCTCTTTTAAAAAACTTTCTTGTGTTGTTACTTGAACGTGTTCAAACCCTTTTTTCTTAAGGTACTCTTTCATATAATAAAAATCCACGTGATGAGAAATATCTGCTTGCCCAAGGTGATCTAAAACATTTACTCGTTTATGTTTATAAAGAGCTTGAAGAGTATCTTTAAAACGGTTTTTTGCAAAATCACCATAATCTATAAACAAGGCGCTTCCTTGCGATTTTTTTAAAACGTTTAAAACCTTGTCTAATATTTCATCTTGTAAAGGACAAAGCTCTTGTAATGCAATAGATGGATCTAGTGTAAAGCTTAAATCTTCAAGGTTAACAGCTTGTTCTTGACTTTTATAAATTTGTTTAATGGGCAGAGCATCAAAGAATTCGTTGGCTATAAAAAAAGTAACTTTTGTTTCATCAAGCGTTGAGATATCTTCGTGCCATGTTACAAAAGAACCTTGGAGTTTTTCTTCTTGAAAAGTTTTTAGTTTTTTGTTTTTTTCTATTAAATGAATTTCAAGTGTTTTATAAAGCTCTGGGACCTTTTTAAAAATCCGTACCATATCAGACATCATAGTGCCTTTACCAGGACCTAGTTCTACTAGTTGAAATGCTGCAGGCTTTTTAAACTGATACCACTCATTAATAACCCAAAGAGCCAGCATTTCTCCAAAAATCTGTGAGATTTCAGGACTTGTTATATAGTCGCCACCACTTCCAAAAACCTCACTTTGGGCATAATACCCATACAACGGATCGTATAAGACAGTGCTTAAAAAAACGTCCAGCGGTAAAAAGGGTCTGTTAGGCTCTGTTTTTGATTTTAAAACGTCTAAAAGCGACATAAAGCAAGCCTCCTCCTGCTAAGATCATGGGGATGCAAAGCCACTGCCCCATGGTGGTACCGCCTAAGAAATACCCAAGATTCGTATCAGGTTCTCTGAAAAATTCGCAAAAAAATCTAAACATCCCATAGCCCATTAAAAACAACCCACTTGTAGCGCCCTCTCTTTTTGACAGCTCTAATTTTCTATAAGAAAAAAGTAAAAGCAGCCCTAAAACAAGGCCTTCTAAAACAGCTTCGTAGAGTTGACTTGGGTGCCTGGGAAAAGCACCCCCATTTGGAAAAATCATTCCCAAAGGATTTTGAGTTGTTCGTCCATAAAGCTCCCCATTGATAAAGTTTGCAATCCTTCCAAAAAAAAGACCAATGGGAGTTGCAAGGGCAAGCAAATCAAAAAAAGGAAACGGCCTAAGACTGTATTTCTTACAAAATAAAAAAGTTGCAACAATAACGCCAAAAAGCCCCCCATGAAAAGACATGCCCCCTTTCCAAGTTTGAGGGATATCAAAGGGATTTGCCATATAGTGGTCAAAATCATAGAAAAAAACATGTCCAAGTCTTCCTCCTAAAACAATTCCTATCAAAACCCAAGGAATAAAAGCGTCTAACAGTTTAGCACTCAAAGGTTGAGAAGATAACGTTTGATATCTCATAATAACACGCCACCCTAGTAACACGCCCATCATATAGGCAATGCCATACCACCTGACATCAAGACCAAAAACAGAAAAAGCCACAGGATCAATAGAAGGGAATGAAAGCATCCACAAACTTTTAAAAAAATAGTTCTTACCTCAAGATGTAGCCAAAAAAACGAATCTTGAAAAGGGGGATTTCATAAGGGGATTTATAAGAAACATCATTTTTTGAGATTAGTTATAGCTTTTAAGAAGGCTTTCTGTAACTAAGTTCCACCCATCCACAAGGACAAAAAATATCAGCTTAAAGGGAAGAGCAATCATAACTGGCGGTAACATCATCATACCCATTGCCATTAAAATCGAAGCCACCACCATATCGATAATCAAAAATGGTAAAAACAAGACAAATCCTATTTCAAAGGATCTGCGAAGTTCGCTAATGATAAAAGCTGGTACGACAACAAATAAGCTGAGCTCTTGAGCAGGAGAGCTTTGTTGCGTGTTTTGTTTTGATAATGTTGCAAACAGCTCTAGATCTTTTTCTCTAACATTTTTCAACATAAAGGTTTTTAAAGGACCGCTTACCTTATCAAAGGCCTGCATCTCATCGATTTTTTCCTCCATAAGAGGTTTAATGCCTTGGGTATAGGCTGTTTCAAAAACAGGGCTCATTACAAAACCCGTCATAAAAATAGCTAAGCTTACAAGAACCACGTTGGGAGGAGATTGTTGAAGTCCTAACGCACTTCTTAAAAACGAAAAGACAACAATAAAACGTGTAAAAGACGTTACCATAATCACAATAGAAGGCGCTAAACTTAAGACTGTAAACAAAATAAGCATTTGAATAAGTCTTGCGCTAAAGCTACCAGAGCCACTTCCCAAATCAAGGGTTAAAGACTCAGCTTGACAAATACCATAAGAAAACAAAAAGGCTGTTAAGAAAAACAAACCATAGCGTTTCATTGCCTGCTCTCCCTATCGGTCTTAAACGACGTTAGAAGATTTGTGCCTTGAAGAGAGTGTGAAATCAAAAATTCCTGGTCTTTATAAGTTATCAAAAACACGCTTGATTTTGCATCTAAATACAGGCGGTCTTTTAAGAATAGCGCGCCTGAGGTTTTCACACTAAAAGGAGATTTTGTCATTAGAATTCTTAATCCAATAAGGCATAAAATTAAAAGCCCCAATACGCCCAGTAACGATCCAACAATTTCCCACCAAACCATGTTTAGTGCCTCTTAGTGTAGGCATTACTAGCACTAAGGTGTGACGATTTTTGACGCAGCACAGTTTTAGCTTGTTCATACTCTTTTTCCAAAACATCATAACGAGACCGTATAAGTGCGATTAGTCTGTCTATTGTTGGAGCAAGGTTTTGTAAATCTTGTTTTGAAAGCTTGGTAAGGGCTTCTTTTAAGACACGCATGCCTTCTTCGACTTCTACTAAAAGATCGACGTTACCTTGGGTGATGTGATCAACTGAAAACATTTTTTTTTCAAGATCTTCAGCTAGTTGGGTAAGTTGCTTCAGCGCCATTTTGTCTTTTTGTGCTCTTAGTCTTCTTCTTAACCTCAAGTATGACCAGATCTATTAAAAAGGTACAGAAGATATTGTGTGAATTTATACAAGTCTCTAGTGGTCATAGGGGGTTTAAGCGCACCCTTGAAAAGCTCCACAGGTATTACATTTTGAAAACTCTGAGTGTTTTATGACTGTAAAGTTTCCACACTCTTTACAGGATTTTTCATCGTATCCTTGGGCTCTTAGATGTTTTGTGCGTTCTTGGGCTAGAAGTGTTTTGGGGGTTAAAACATGTAATGTTGCTGTTGTTGATTCGAGCTCTTGCCCCTGGTTTTGTGGACCTTCTTCTTGAGGCTTTAGAGAGCTTCCTATGCTTCCTGGATTTAAATCGCCTATTTCTGCATGGCCTAGATCTGCTCTATTTAAATAGTTAACGGCTAATTCTCTAAAAATATAGTCTAAAATTGAAGTTGCGCTTTTTATGGAGTCATTTCCTTCCACAGTGCCACTTGGTTCAAACCGTGTGAAGGTAAAGGCTTCTACGAATTCTTCTAAGGGGACGCCATATTGAAGGCCTATGGAAATTGCCATGGCAAAGTTGTGCATCAGCGATCTAAAAGAGGCGCCTTCTTTGTGCATATCTATAAAAATTTCCCCCAGCTTTCCAGAGTCATACTCTCCTGTTCTTAGGTAAATTTTATGGCCTGCAACGCTTGCTTTTTGGGTATACCCACTCCTTCTATTGGGAAGTTTTTGACGAGCAGGCGTTGTTGGTATTTTTATAAGCTTATCAAGGGGACTATTCTCTTGCAGGAGGGCTTCTTGGGTTGAAATTTGGTGTAGTTTCAAATACAGTTTTGTGACTTGGTCAAAGGCTTGTTTGTCAAATTCTCCTTCTTCATTTACAAAAACGCCCATATTGAAAACAAGCTCTAATTCCCCTGAGTCCTGGTCTTTAGGGCTATTGGGATTAAAGGTCAAAAGCTCATAAAACAGGCAATATCTTATTTCATCAAAAAAGGCAACAACCTCTTTTGAAAAAGCCCCTTGGGTAAAGGTTTTTGATGCATATGTGGCCCCTAAGATGTCCAAAAAATTTTCAAGAGTACCTGTCTCTTCAGGTGATTTAAGAGAAAACGTCTCTTTAGTTGTTTTATCAA
>DATDSS010000006.1:0-3420 GCA_035291245.1 Alphaproteobacteria bacterium
CAATTCCCACTCTAAGCTTGCCTTCCACTCATCAGCCATTAACTTAAATCCTATCACCATCATTTCTAAAAACGGCTTATACACAACAAGTCCACTTTCCAAATGACTTTGAACAGTTAAGCCTTCCACCTTTAAAGGTTCTTCATAAGAACCATCACTTTTTAAAATACCAACTCTTTTTGGAACTGGTTTTTTTTGAAGAACAGCCCTTCCTTTTTCAAGACGCTGACTAAGAGGCACCACACACGACACTTGAACAACTGTTCCTGGCACCAAAGCATCACTCAAAGGACCTAATTGATCGCTTCCCGTTATAAGGCTTTTGTACTTCAAAACATAAGGCCCTAATAAAACAAGTTTTCCGTCCATCATTCTTGCTTTTTTACACAACTCAAGTGGCGTCAACATTTGTTTAACATTTTTAGACGAAAAAGGGGGCATAGCCCCCACACAAAATTTTAATTCTGTTTCCATGACCTTACTCCTGGTCTTGATACCAACTTGGGGGATCAATCACTTGCAAGCGATATTTCGTATCAAGATATTCTTGCACTTTTTCTAAAAACTCATTTTCAGAAGTTGATTTTGTAAAATACATAATAAACCTACCCCTCTTGCCTAACGATGGCCTCATAATATTGATGAACACTTCTTTGCTCAGCTGTGATTTGATGATCACTAACCAACCCATTAAGCCTAACTATTGATTTTTTATCTTCTCCCAAAGAAGCTTGAAAACCATCTAAAAGATTTTGGACCAAATGTGAAAGCGCATGAATAGTTAGCTGAGATTTATCCTTGCTAAGACACGTTACTTTAAATTTTATTCGCGCGCACACGCCCCCACATAGCACTTTTAAATTACTCCAAACTTCCTCGATTTCCATGTACACGCACGGATGCTTTGCACCCGGTGGAAGTGTTAAGTAAAC
Source organism: Alphaproteobacteria bacterium (assembly GCA_035291245.1). Lineage (GTDB taxonomy): Bacteria > Pseudomonadota > Alphaproteobacteria > Paracaedibacterales > DATDSS01 > DATDSS01. The sequence goes on from DATDSS010000006.1 coordinate 933, forward strand.
TTGTATCGGCTGCTCGTCTTCTTTTGAAAGATCTTCTAAAGAGCTTTTAAGCTTTGTCAAAATATTTTTCATTAAACCGTAATCTGCTGCTCCCATAGCTTCTCCCCCTTTTTTAATTTAATCCAACACTGCATCACCAACTGATCTTCATCCGTAAAAGGGCGTCCCAAAAGGACAAAAATCTGGTCCCTCCATAAAACGCCGTCAAACTGTACGGATGTACATTTTAAAAGGAGCTTATAAACCCAATCATTTGGACTTACACGCTTGAAAGCCTCTTCCCCCCAGCCTTCCTCTTTTAATACTGCTTTTGGTTTTGTCGGTATAACGCGCCCCCATACTGTGTAACTATCTTTCCAAGAAACCTCTACCTCTCCATCATCGCGTTGTTTTATGGTTTTCTTCAAGAGTTTTACGCGCTCTTTCCATTTTTTTTCCATCAAAACAACCTCTTACTTTCAAAAGGTTTCAATAAAACCAACACTGGATGTGTTTTAGAAAATTCCATACAACTACCCTTTTCATAGAATTCAGCTGCCAAAAGTAACAAGGCATGTTTGATAACAGCCGGTAGTTCACCAGAGGACAAAGCCATCCCCACTTCATAAAAAACCACAAGTTGATCCACACTTTTTTTAAAAAGAAGTTTTGTGAAGCCATTTTTTTTAACAAGATCGTAACTCCTAAGATCAAAAATAGTGGTTTTATCAGTGGCCTTTACACTTTCAATCGACAAAAGAGGCCCTTTTGATAAGACCACTTCCCTTAAATTCTCGTTGCATTTAAAAGTTTCTTTGTACGTTTTTTTTACCAAAGTTTGCCCTAAATACAATTCCACCCACTGTGCTGCTGTTTGTATAAGGCTTTCTAGTAACAAATCATCTTGCCCATGATCAAGTCGCAAATGCGTCTTTAAAAGATTGATGCTCAAGGGCAAGAGAGATTGTGTGTTTAAGCACTCAAGCATCTCCCTTTTCTCCTTATTGAAAATTACTCACTAAAGGACAAAACCTTCATAGCATCAAAGTTAAAGACGTCTCCTCCCACACGTTTTGTGGCATAAAACTCAACAAATGGCTTACATGAATACGGATCTCTTAAAACTTGCACCTCACTTCTATCCACAATTTGATAAGCCTTTTTAAAGTTTGAAAATACCACTGGCGTTGAATATTTTTCTTTAAGAACACCTGGCACATGGTCACACATAATAACACTGTGTCCCAAAAGTGTGCTTGGATGATTAAGACTTAAACTTGGTTGCCATAAAGAAAGCCCTCTTGAATCACACAGCTTTCTAATTTCTGTTAAAGCTGACCTTGACATAAACCACACAGCATCAGGCAAATACTCTTGCTTTAAGGATTGAAACATATCAAAAAGACAGTCAACCGAACTAATTTCCCCGTTTTTTCCTGTTTTTATAGTTTCCAAAACGCCAAATTTTCCTTCTCCAACATTCACCTTATCATAAGACAAAAATCCTTTTGGTTTACCTTGACCATCCCCTGAAATAAAGCTTTGAGTTTCTTTAAATGCCATTTGCTCTGAAATCTTTTCAAGCAAATACTCTTCCACATCAATACCTGCGTCATCTAAAAGCTTTTGACTCACTTTAGGTTTTGCATATAACTGATGAACAGGAATGGTTAGTTTTTTAATCTCAGACACTTCTGTTTCTTTAAACTCACCTTCTTCTTGACTCCATCCCACTTCATTGCCACCTTGATCAAGCACCAAGTCAAGCGCCTCAGAGGTAAGGCTTGTAACGCGACAAAGAGATCTTAAAGGTGAATAAATCCCCATCACATTTTTTACAAATTCCTTCATAGGACTAGACAACAAATATCCCCCACCATGAGATTGGGTTGATAAAGCCTTTTGATGCAAAGGAACACTACCTTTATTCATAAAATCCTTAAATTCTCGCAAGTCATAATTTTTTAAAGACTTTGTTTCTAAAGAACCAGATACAAATGGCCTATTTGAAAAGTTAGATAAATGTGTCATTTTTTCCTCCAATGTTTTTAGCTGTTTTGTTTGTGTGTTTTGAAATGTCTCAAACGCGTTTTCTAAGTGTGTCAGACTGCTTTCAAGTCCAAATAATTCCGTATTTTTTTGGGTCATAATTTTTCTCCTTTCCTTTAAAAAGCCCTTAATCTATCAGCTAAGCTGTCTAGGCGTTCTTTTAGCCCCTTAGACTCTAAAACCTTAGCCATAGGATTAGACGCAAACGTCACCAGCGAAATCTCTAATAAACAGACTTCTTTTAAATAACGAACTTTTTTAAGCCTATCCACATATGACCTCTTTGTTTGAAATCCAATGGACAAGCCTTCAATGGCGCCATTTTTTAAAAGTGTATAAGCCTCAGCTCCTTTTAAAACCTCCAAGAGCAAGCGTCCTTTGACCTTTAAGCCATAGTCGTCTTCTTCAACCTCTTGCCACACCCCAATTACCTGAGTGGGATCATGTTGCCATAACATCT
>DATDSS010000007.1:0-2573 GCA_035291245.1 Alphaproteobacteria bacterium
CTCATTTTTGTCACAATATTTCAAAAAATATGTAGAATACGATTTTACAGCTAAACTTGAAGATGAGCTTGATGATATTTCCTCTGGTGCTCTTAAGTGGCAAAAGGTCCTAAGTGAGTTTTGGGGGCCTTTTAAAACAGCAATTGATTCGACAAAAGACCTTACTATTTCAGAAGTTATCGAAAAGGTACAAAAGGACCTTGAGAATTATTTATTTTCGTCTATGCAACCCCATGAGGTAGTCAAAACCTGTCCAAAGTGTGGTCATGGTGCGTTGGAGTTAAAGCTTGGACGCTTTGGGGCCTTTTTAGGATGCTCTAACTATCCCGAGTGTTCTTATACTAAACAGTTGGTAACCGCAAGTGACGACACTTCGGATTCCCAAGAAGTGGGCTTAATTGAGAATAAGATTCTTGGGACAGATCCGAAAACAAACCTAGAAGTCCACTTAAAAAAAGGTCCTTATGGATTTTACTTTCAATGGGGAACAGGCGCAAAACCTAAACGCGTTCCTGCCCCTAAAAATATAGCAATAGATACTCTAACCTTAGAAGATGCACTAAAAATTGGAAGATTTCCTGAAAGCCTAGGTTTTCACCCACAAACAAAAGAGGATGTTTCTATTGGAATTGGAAGATTTGGCCCCTATATAAAGTACAAGGATAAATTTATTTCTATCCCAAAGACTGACGATATAACAACCATTGCTATGGACCGCTGCTTAGAGCTTATTGCCAAAAGACAAGAAAAAGATGCCTTAAAGGGAATAGTTGATGAAAAGCCTAAGGCAAAAAAAGCAGCCCCTAAAAAAGCAACAAAACCAACAACGACCAGGACTAAAAAGACCGAGGTTAAAAAAACAAAAACTAAAAAGACCGAGGCATAAAAATTTAAGTCCTCTTCTTTTATTTTTACTAAGTCAAAGGGACTTAAATACCAATGCCACATTTAGTTACGTTTTTAATTCTTTTATTTTTTTCAAGCGTTGCTTGGCCAGAACTTGACCTTTTTGTGCCTGCATTAGTAGACATGATGCATGACTTAAACGTAGACGAAACCACTATTCAACTAACGTTAAGCTTAAATTTTTTAGGTCTCTTTTTAGCAAGTATTCTTTGTGGGCCATTGGCTGATAGCTTTGGTCGTAAGAAAATATTTATAGCCACAGGACTTTTATATTTAGTCTCAAGCCTTATGTGCTACCAAGCCCCTTCTATTGAATGGATGCTTTTTGGAAGGTTTTTACAAGGTGTAGGTGTTAGTGGCTATATTATAGTGGTAACACTCGTCTTACTTGATATTTACACTCCAGAAGACCAGCTCAAAGCACAGTCAATTTCAAATGCTTTTGTTTCCATTGTTATGGGAGCAGCCCCAATTCTTGGTAGCTTTTTAACACAAGAATTCGGTTGGAGGGCAAATTTTTCAGTCATCTTTTGGGGCTCAGTTTTAGCCACTATTTCATCATTTTTTCTAAACGAAACGATTAAGGAAAAAAAATCTTTTCAAGTAAAGTCCGTATTTAATGACTATTTTAAAGTTATTAAAAATAAAAAGTTTATGGCAGGTTTTTTTGGACTTACCCTGGCTATTACGCCCTATTGGATTTTTATTGCCTTTTTCCCTCTCCTGTTTCAACAAAACTTAGGGGTTTCTTTGGAATCTTATGGGTATTATCAAGGTGCATTGATTAGTGCCTTTGGCCTTACAAGCTTTATACACCCCAAATTATCTGAAAAAATTGATGCTGGTAAGCTTTGTAATTTTGGAGTGTATGGATTTTTAATTGTAGTTGTTTTAATGCTAATTGCTGGATTTTTTATGAAAGACTCGGCTCTTTTAATTACGATTTTAAGCGCACTTGGTTGTGTGTTTATGGTTTTTGTAAACAATTACCTGTTTTTACAGTCTATTAATACGTGTCCTGATGAAATAGGGGCTGCTGCATCCTTTTTTAACATCGGACGGATGCTGTTTTTAGGGATTTCTAATGCTGTGATGTCACTGATTTACCAAGGCACTTTTTGTTCAATTGCCGTTGCTTGTGCTGTTTTTATTTTTGCTGCTAGTCCGTTTTGCATATGGTTTGTTAAAAACCTTAACACGAAAGAAAATTGTGATGACAAAGAGCTATCAAAAGCAGCTTAAAAAGAGGATAAAAAAGGGGCAACCTTCAAAAGGTTGATATTTTTTTACAATAAAAAATAGCGTAAAAGCTTTCCCCCCCCTTTTAGCCGTTCACCACGACTCCCCCTCGCTTTTAAAGTTTTTTGCGGTATTAGAGAGAAAAAAACTGCAGGAGAGGTGTAAAAAAATCATCGGTAAGGGTATAAGACCTGTGTTTTGGAGGAAAACCCGCTTCATAAGGAAAAAATCGCATAAAGTGGTGGCTTTAACTCTTTTTTAACCGCTGTGAGTTACTCTTATACATGCAAGCGCTCGTTTTGGTGGGAAGAAGTTGAGTACGACTTCTTAGCAACAACCGTTTCAAGGAAATACCTTGGGGCTGGACTTCCAGGACCTGCTTTATTTGTGGGTTGTTTTGGAATCCCCAAGCTCAATTGAAAGAAATA
>DATDSS010000008.1:0-2162 GCA_035291245.1 Alphaproteobacteria bacterium
ATTCGCATAAAAGACCAAGGAAATGGTTTTGACTGGAAAAAGTACTTAGAGCTCTCTCCTGAAAGAGCAACAGATCCCCACGGACGAGGCATTGCCATGGCAAAAACTCTTTCGTTTTCTAGGTTAGAGTATCAAGGCTGCGGCAATGAAGTAGTAGCCACTTACTTTTTAAAAGAAGAAGTTTAAGGAGCGTTCTATTTTGAGTAAGACAAGCGACACTTTCGTAAAAGAGAAGATTTGCCCAAAGAGGAAAAAACTTTCCTTTCAATTTATGCTGGCTTTTTGCGTACAAATCCTTTTGGTAAGTCTTTTTATAATAGGACTTTGGCAAGGTTTTTTAAAAGACTATCTTTATAAGGAAGCCTTGCACACTCATGGCATTATTGCTGAAAAAATTATTCAAGAAATAAAAAATAATCTGGATGTAGCGCAGGCACTTTCTAATATTGTTGGGAAATCTAGTCATAGTGCCAGCAAGGATTTAGCAACATTTAAAAACTTTTTTCCACAAATTTCTTACCTAACACAGCTGGAAGAAAAAGCCGTTGTTTCAAATGCCTTGAAAAATATCCTTCCTCAAATCTTGGACAATGAATCGTCTAAATCCTTTGTGGCAGGGGGTGGGTATTGGCCAGAACCCTATGTTTTTTCAAAAGAATCCAAAAGAAATAGTTTTTTTTGGAGCCGAAAAAATGACAGCCTTTTAAAGTTTTACGACGACTATAACGATCCCAAAGGAAATGGATATCATCAAGAAGAGTGGTATGTCCCCACAAAATATCAAAAACCTGGTAAATGTTATTGGTCAAAATCTTATGTGGATCCCTATTCTTTTGTTCCTATGATCACTTGTAGTACGGGTATATGGGGCGGTTCTAATGGTCAATTTTTAGGTGTTGCCACCGTTGACGTGATGCTTGATGGGCTAAAGAATACTTTAAAAGAAAGCATAAATTCCTTTAAAAGCCATGCTTTTTTGCTTGATAGGAACAAGAAATTTATCACTGTTTCAAATGAGGTGGTTTATAACAAACTTCTAAGTTCCTCTAATAATCAGTCTTGGGACTTTGAGGAGTTTGCAAAAGACTATCCCCAATACAAAGCTTTTTTTGAAATTTTTAAAAAATTACAAAGTAGTGTTATTAAACCTGATATTTTAAAAGACTTTAAAATATCAGAGCTTGCAAAATCACTTCAACAAGAATGCCCCCAGATAGCTGAAGAAGAAGCCTTGGCTATTGCCATAGGGCTTAAGACGGATGCAAACTCTGAAGGTTATCATAAAAATCCGACAGATTATATCAACTTAGATTATGACCCAATTTTAAAGGATGAAGCTTTTGTTACCTTGATTTTTATTCCACAAGTCAGTTGGCATTTGGTGATTATCACGTCTAGGTCTTCATTTTTTGAAAGAATCAATTTTTTAACACAAAAGCTTTCACTTTCAACAACACTTCTAATAATAGGACTTTTTTGTACAATTTTCTTAAGTATTCATATGATTCTTGTAAAACCTATCAAAAAAATGATCACATCACTGCGTGAGCAAAGTGTCTTAAAAGGGGAACATATGGTTGTGTTGGATGAAAGAACCCCAAATGAACTGGGAGAAATAGCAGCTCTTTATAACAAAAATACAGAAAATCTCCAAAAAGCCAAAAATGATGCAATGACTGCCAATAAGACTAAAACTATGTTTTTGTGTAATATGTCCCATGAATTAAGAACGCCAATGCATGCAATTTTAAACTATTGCTCTTTAGGGTTAAAAAAAATCACCCCCCAAGAAGATCCCAAGCTATACAAATATTTTAACAATATTGAAGCCTCCGGCAAGAGACTCTTAGTGCTTTTAAATGACCTGCTTGATTTATCAAAGTTGGAATTTGGCAAGATGGATTTAGACTTAAGTAAAAATCATGATCTTGTACAAGTCATTCAAAATGCCATCCAAGAAATAGAAAACCTTGGCCAAGCTAAAAATCTATCGTTAAAACTCCTTAATGAAAATGCACATACTATTTTGCCGTTTGACTATAATAGGATTTTGCAAGTTTTGATCAATTTTCTGTCAAATGGGATTAAGTTTTCCCCCTTAGGCTCAACAGTTACGATCAAAATTCATAAAAAAGGCTTGTATGAAAATGAGGTTGTCTGCT
>DATDSS010000009.1:0-6670 GCA_035291245.1 Alphaproteobacteria bacterium
AAGAGTGAGTCGATCCCAAAAATTAAAGAACTTATTTTCGTGTTTTTCTCCTCAAGAGGAAAGGATGTAGATGGGGCAAAGCGTTTGCGTATTTAATCGACACTTAAGCCGGGTTGGGGCCTTCTTTTTGTGCAAACAAACCAATGCGCAGCTGAAAAGAGAGAAGTGATACCCCTAAGTGATACCCTTAATAGATCTCTTTCAAAGGCTTGGAGATTTTGTTCTTTTGAATAGTCACAATAATAGCTTAACAGAAAGATTCAAAAGAAGACTTGAAATCCACTCAAAGAAGCTTCAAGTCTGTTTTATCTCTTTAAAAAAAACATAGTCGCCTTTACCAGTGTTTTTAGCGTCATACATAGCTTGATCGGCCGCTTGAACAAGAGAGGCTCCATCTGTGGCATCATTTGGAAAAATTGCAATACCAATGCTTGAGTCCACAAAATAATTAACAGAAGACCTTGCATAGGGTTGCTTGATGCTTTTTTTCAATCTATCTAAAAGAATAGTTAAGTCCTCAAGACTAGAAAAATTTGTGACAATAATACCAAACTCATCTCCCCCAAGCCTTGCAACTAAGTCACTTTCGCGGATACACCGTTTTAGTCGGTGACCCACTTGTATTAAAAGCCAATCGCCGGCCTCATGACCATAGGTGTCATTTATAACTTTAAAACCATCTAAATCGATAAAAAATACAGCTACTTGTTCTTCTTCTTTTAAAGCATCAGAGAGTTTTTTATCTAAAATTTCGCAAAAAGCCTTCCTATTGGCAAGCCCCGTTAGACTGTCGTGATAGGCCATAAAGCTAAGTTCCTGCTCTTGCACAAGGGTTTCAACAATATCTCTGGCTGTAAAGATAAGGTGACCATCTTCAGTTTTATAGGAACTTATTCTATGCACGGCATTGTCTTTGGTTATTTCATACCACTGAGCAGAACCTAACTCGCATAATTCGATACAGTCTTCTATTTTAAGAAGATATCTTTTTGAAGTGTCTGTTATGCGATCAATATTTTTGGTATTGGTATATAAAAAGTCATCTAACCCCAAACCTACCAAGTTTTTACAGTCTTTCCAATGTGGGTATATTTTAAGAATTTGGTCATTGTAAATTAGCAGTTTATGAGAAACACTAAACAAAACAAAGGCGTCTTGAATTTGGCTAATAGTGGTTTTCAATTTTTTCTTAAGGTTTAAAAACTCCTGTTGGCGTCTTTGGCGCACCTCAAAGGCATATTTCTTCTCTAAGGCTGCTTGAACACGCTTTTTTAGTAAAACGCTGTTAATGGGTTTTACAAGATAGTCTGTAATACCGCTTTTGAATAACAGGGAAAGAGAAGCGTTATTTTGTTCGTTTCCCATAAGAATAACGGGGATAAAGAACTGCTGATCATAAGTGTTTACTTTTTGGATAAAATCACTAAGGTTGATTTTACTTTTCTCAACCATAATCAGGTCAAAAAAAAGTTCAGTTGAATGTTTTTCAAGTTCAGCTTTAAAAGCGCTCCAAGACTCACAAAGAGTTATTTTATGACCGTCTTTGCTAAGGTGCTTTTTTAACACCTCATTGGTGTTAGGGTTACTGTCATAGATGAGAATATTTCCATGAATTGCTCCTGCCTCCTGTTCAGAAATAGTAAGCGCATGAACCATTGAAATAATTTTATTAAACCCTTGGGCGGGGTCTTCGTCATCTACTAAGCGAGGCACAGTTGACGGTAGTTTTTCTAAACTTTCTTGGATAAGTTGAATAAATTCTTGCTCTGCTCGTTCTTTAATTAAAGAATCTAAATCAGATCGCAGCTCTTGTTTTAGTGAAAAAACTTTTCTTAAGTGTGTGGTTAGTTTACTTTTCTGTTTTGTAAAGTTTTCATAAGACCCATGTAGTAAATCAAGCTTTTTTAGCACCTCCTCAACCTTTGAGGGTTGTTTTGCGCTTAAAGGAGGCTTTTTTCTTTTTTGGGTTAAGACCTTTTTTGTAATTTCTTTTGTCACATGTATTTCCAAAGTCTGTTACTCATGGTAGTTTCATTTTTAGTTTAGTACAAAATACTTAAAAGTCTCTTAATAAATGTCATTGATTCAAGGCCTCTTTACAAAAGAACAAACTGAAAATTTTGCCATCCTTTTAGCAAAAAACAGTGCCAAAGGTGATATCTATTTTTTAAAAGGAGACTTAGGTGCAGGTAAAACAACTTTTTCAAAAGCTTTTATACAGTCTTTTTTTAACTACCCCATAACTGTTACAAGCCCGACTTTCACTCTTTTTAATCTTTATGAATCAGACAGCCTCACACTTTGCCATAGTGATCTTTATCGCTTAAAAAGTGTTGAAGAGCTCTATGAATTGGGGCTTTTAGAATTATTAGACACCAGCCTTACGCTTATTGAGTGGCCTGATCTTTTGTAAGAAGCTTTTTCAACGTTGCAAGTCAACAAGCTGACCTTCTCTATTAAAGATGATGCCACACGCCTTATTACGCTAACTTCCAACAAAACACTTCCAAAGGATGTCATTCATGCCTTTACCACAACCAGTTTTTGATTTTTTAAAAAAAAGTCCTAAAAATTTTAAACACTGCACTTTTTTAGCAGGCGATGCGTCTTTTAGAAAATATTACCGCGCCGTTGAGCAAGGTGGGACGTCTTTTGTAGTTATGCATGCGCCCCCCCCTGAAGATCCTAGACCTTTTATAAAAATCGGTAAAACTTTAGAAAGTCTAGGCTTTTGTGTTCCTCATGTCTTTGAGCAAGACCTAGAAAATGGGTATTTGCTGCTACAAGATTTTGGAGATGATCTATTATCAAAGGTTTTAAAAACTACCTCAAATGAAACAATTTACTATGAAGAGCTAACAGATCTTTTAACGACTCTTTGTCAAAAAAGTCAAACAATAAAAGGTGTCTGCCCCTATACGGTTGAAGATTTTTTAAAAGAAGCCATGGTTTTTGTAGAATGGTATGCTTGTGACACTTTAGAAAAAGACGCCCTAGACGTTTTTTCAAAAGCTTACAAAGACATTTGTGAAACCCTTTTAAATAAAACCGTAAACACGATACCGCACTGTTTGATTTTAAGAGATTTTCATATTGACAATATTCTAATTCAACCAAATGCTACAGGACTTGAAAAATATGGGTTGCTTGATTTTCAAGATGCAAAAGTAGGTCCTTGTGTGTACGATTTTGTTTCTTTGATTCAAGATGCTAGAAAAGATGTCGCAAAAGATCTTCAAAAACAGCTATGGAAAAAATATTTAAGCTTTTTCCAGCCTAGTTTGCATGAGTCTTTATACCAAACTGGTATCCTTTTGAGTGCACTTCGGCATTTGAAAATTATTGGGGTTTTCAAACGTATTCAAAAACGTTTAAATAAAGATCACTATTTAGCGCACCTGCCACGCGTTTTTAGTTATTTAGAGGACTGCTTGAAAGAGCCTCCTTTAAAAGAGCTAAACACTCTTTTAAAGGATAATATGTTTCTTTAAGCAGCCTTTTTAATTTGAAGGGTTTCCCATAAACTATGAAGCGCATCCACAAAATCATGAATCATAGATGGCGTATGAAAAGGCGTTACCGTTAAGCGCATGCGCTCTTGACCTTTTGGTACTGTTGGGTAGTTTATAGGTTGTACGTACATATGATGTTCATGTAAAAGTCTGTGACACAGCAACTTACACAAATGCGCATCACCTATAACAACTGGCACAATATGAGACGGGTTTTCAACAAAGGGGATATTTCTATAGCGCAAGCGCTCTTTTAAATAATTTACCCTCTTAAAGAGCGTCTCTCTTCTACTTGAATCTTCTTTTAAGACGTTAATCGAAGCTAAAATTGCTCGCGTTACACTAGGGGGAAGAGACGTTGTAAAAATAAATCCTGCGCCATGACTTCTTATGAAGTCGACCAAGACTTTAGAGCCTGTGATGTAGCCCCCTATCACCCCATAAGCCTTTGCAAAGTTTGCTTGGATAACATCAAGTCGATAGTGTTGGTCATCTCGAACTGCTACTCCTGCTCCACCTGGGCCATAAATGCCAACGGCGTGCACTTCATCAAGATAAGTAAGCGCGTTATATTTATCGGCAAGATCGCAAATTTCTTTGATAGGAGCAATATCGCCATCCATGGAATAAACGGATATAAAAGCAATCACCTTTGGGGTATCAATGGGAATACTTTTTAGGTGTTTTTCAAGATCGTTTAAGTCATTATGCTTAAAAACACGCTTTTCACAGCCTGAAAGTTTAATGCCTTGAATCATAGAGGCGTGATTTTTTTCATCACTTAAAATTACACAGCCTGGCAAACTTTGCCCTAAAGTGGAAAGAGCTGTTTCATTAGCACTATAGCCGGAGTTAAATACAAGGCCTGCTTCTTTTTCATGAAGAGAGGCTACCGCTTGTTCTAGTAACACGTGGCTATGGCAGGTGCCTGAAATATTGCGTGTTCCCCCAGAGCCTACGCCGTACTTTTGCGTAGATTGAAGCATCGCGTCAATAACGTCTGGATGATGACTCATGCCAAGATAGTCATTGCTGCACCAAACGCTTACTCTATGTGAGGTGCCTTCGTGATTCCATCTCGCATAGGGGGCTTCTCCTACTAATCGCTCAAGATCAGCAAAAACACGATATCTGCCCTCGTTTTTTAAATCATCTAAAGAATTTTTAAAATAAGTGTAATAATCCATGAAAACCGCTATGATGCCTACAACTTGTGTTAGTTTATGCTACTTTCAGTTCAAAATTCAAAGAACATAATGTCGCATAAAAAAATTTTAACGCCTGATACTTTAAGGGTAGAGCATTCGTTATGAATTTGGAAATACAAATCGAGCCTGTTATGGAAAATAGCAAAACGCCCAAGATCTTTTCAGTAACTGAAGTTTCAGCAGCCCTTAAAAAGCATGTTGAAAGCACTTTTAGCAATATCTATGTAAGGGGCGAAATCGCAGGCCTTAAAATTCACACCTCAGGTCATGCTTATTATACCTTAAAAGACCAAGATAGCGTGATTGATGCTGTTTGCTGGAGAGGAACCTTAAGCGGTAAAGGCTTAAAACTTGAAGAAGGACTTGAAATTATTGCAAAAGGCCGGCTTACCATCTATCCAGGCAGGTCAAAATATCAACTAATCGTAGAGGACTTTAAGCCAGCAGGGCAAGGGGCTCTTTTACAGCTTCTTCAAAAAAGAAAAGAAACACTTCAAGCAGAAGGCCTGTTTGATAAGACACGAAAAAAACCACTCCCACTTTTTCCCAAAACCATTGGCCTTATTACGTCTGCTACAGGCGCTGTTATAAGAGATATCCTACACCGGTTAGGTGATCGTTATCCTTGCGAGGTTTTATTATGGCCCGTAGCAGTTCAAGGAGAAACAGCCGCAAATCAGATAACACAAGCTATAGAAGGCTTTAATGCCCTTGATCTTGACAAAAGACCAGACCTCTTAATCGTGGCTCGTGGTGGTGGAAGTCTTGAAGATCTTATGGCGTTTAACGAAGAAGTCGTTGTGCGAGCTGCAGCCAACAGCCAGATCCCCCTTATTTCAGCAGTAGGGCATGAAACCGATACGACACTTATTGACTATGCAGCAGATTTAAGAGCCCCGACACCAACTGCTGCTGCAGAGCTTGCAACGCCAGTACGAGCAGAGCTTTTAGCTTATTTAAATGAACGCTCAAAGCACCTTTACCGCCTCTTGTCTCAAGATCTCTATCAAAAAAGTTTAAAGCTAAAAGCTTTAGAAAAAGGTATTATTCATCCAGGACGTCTTTTAGAAGATTTGATGCTAAAAGTAGATGATAAAGCAGAGACCCTAAAACAGCTTGTATGTTTGCAACAAGAACGTTTAGGACATAAACTATCCCATCTTTCTTTAAGACTAAAATTTCCTCAAAATTGGATGCAAGAACAACAAAAAAAAGTAGATAGCCTAGGCGTCTTTTTAAAAATGCATGAAAAAGAGCTCCTTCAAAAGTATACCTATGACCTGTCCTTACTTGCCCAACGTTTAGAAGGGGCTTCTTATGAGAAGGTCTTAAAAAGAGGATTTTGCTTAACCAAATCTGAAAATGGTCTTGTGTCTTCTAAAGAACAAGCTCAAATTTTAGATAAATTTAGCGTCGTGTTTTACGATGGCGACCTTGAGGTTAAGCCACTTTAAAATCCGTTTTGAGCCCAAACTATTATGCAAAAAGGGGGGAAGTCTAAGATTTCGCGGTCATTATAGTAGGCCTAACTTACGAATTTTTTTGATCTTTTTAGATGACAAAAAAAAATTAAAAAGACAGTAAGTCGGACACATGGGGCACTCTCGCAAAATTTCACAAGGGCTTCCAAAAGGCAAAGGGGAAAGTCTTATAAAAAGAAATCTACGGTCTGGAAATTTTTAAGCGCTCGACCAATCAGGGTTCCTCTTTTCAAAAGTACGGCAAAGTCATGGCCCACGACTTTTCGTTTCAAAACGCCTGAATTTATGCAAGTTCAATACAAGACCACCTTACCACCCCACATAAATTATAGCATTTCACGTTGAAGTTTGAGTTATAAAAAACTCGAAAATCGCATCCCATGGATTTCTTAAAATACTAAAATTTTTCTTTATCCAGTTTTTCATATTAGCCCAAAATTTCTCTATTGGATTTAACTCTGGTGAGTAG
>DATDSS010000010.1:0-2476 GCA_035291245.1 Alphaproteobacteria bacterium
ATCATCCGTCATATGACGATCACCATAGAAGCTCATGACAACAGCCCATCTCCTTTGATGCAACAAAAGCATTACAGAGATGACCGTTCTCGTTATGCAGAAGAAGAATTCGAAGAAGAAGTAGCAACTGCTTAAAACTTAAATAAGAGGGTAAATTTTATGGAAAATACAGAAAAAAAAGCTCCAGAAGGCATTGCTACACCAGGTTTTTCACCAAGAAAGCAATTCTTCCGCAGAAGAAAAACATGTCCATTTTCTGGTTCTAATGCACCAAAAATTGACTATAAAGACGTACGTTTGTTGTCTCGCTTTACCACAGAACGTGGAAAAATGATCCCAAGCCGTATTACTGCTGTTTGTACAAAAAAACAACGTGAGCTTTCAAAAGCAATTAAGCGTGCTCGTTTACTGGCTTTGATGCCTTACGTGGCAGAATAAGGGTATAGAGGATGTTAAAGGATGTTGACCTAAAAAAATTAAGTCAGCGTCCCGATTTTCAACTCGTTTTAGGATCCAGCTTGCTTTATCTGCTTTTAGGGCAAGTAATGCAGCTGGTGCCGCTACTTGGGATTGTAACAAGTTTTATTTCTTTGACGCCTTTTATGGGGTTACTCCTGCTAAGAGGGCAAGAAATCATGATACAATCTTTGGCTTTTTCCTTTCTTGGGGTGTTAGTTATTACAGGAGCTGAAGGAGGAATCCTTTATTTAAGCTCAATAGCATTACCCTTTATTGTTTTTTCTCTTGGGTTTTCAAGAAGAAAAAATTTAGGCGAAGGTTTAAGCGCACTGTTTGGATATATTGTTGTTTTAAATGGTGCAGTAGGAATTGTTGAGTTTTACTTATACAGCCCAGAAAGTATTAAAGAGTGGGTTATAAAACGTGTTCACTTTCAAAAAGAGCAAGAGGATCTTTTGTCCCAGCTTTTGATGTTTGCCCCGCTGTTTGTTTCCTTCTCTATACTTTTTCCGGTTGTGATTTCGCTTTTTATAACTAAAAGCTTAAAAGTTTTTGAATCTTTTTATCAAAAATCTTATAGGCTTTGGATAAACTGGGATATTATAGCTGCGGGTTTCTTGCTTTTAAGTATTATTACAAAAGGCACAGCTTTAAGCTATATAAGTGAAAATCTCGCTCTTGGTTGTTTAATGGGGGTATGCGCTTTAGGCTTGCATATTTTCCATTTATGGATAAAAAATTATGATAACGCAATGGTATGGTTTGTAGGCTTTTTGGTAAGCGCTGCCTTGTTTATATGGCCTTTGGTTTTTTTACTAACCATAGGGCTCTTAGAACCCTGGCTTAACTTAACAAAAAAACTCAAATCTAACTTAAAAAATTTAAAGGATTAAGGACATGCAAATTGTTTTATTAGAACGTGTAGAACGTTTAGGTCAAATGGGTGATGTTGTGACAGTACGCCCAGGTTACGCTCGCAATTATTTATTGCCACAAAAAAAGGCTCTTAGAGCTACAAAAGAAAACCTGTCTTACTTTGAGACACAAAAAGCTATTTTAGAAACAACAAACCTTAAGCGCCGTGATGAAGCACAAAGTGTTGCTCTCAAGATGGTTGATGTTATGGTGACAGTTATTAGACAAGCTTCTGATAACGGGCATCTTTATGGTTCTGTTCGTTCTCAAGACATTTCAGAAGCTTTAATGGCAAGCAGCTATTGCGTCAATCGTACGCAAGTTGAAATCTTGGTCCCTATTAAGGAATTAGGCATTCATCAAGCGCGTGTTGTTCTTCACCCAGAAGTTAGCGTTTTAGTAAAAGTAAACGTTGCTAAAACTCAAGAAGAAGCAGAAGTCCAAGCTGGAAAAGTTGTAAAAACTCAAGAAGAAACTTCTCAAGACGCCTAAGCGTCAGCTGATTATTAAAGCTGTGAATGGCTCTTTTAAAAGTCATTCGCAACTTTTTTGTCATTTCAGCGCTTCCTTTTGTCATTCCCAGAAGGCCTGGGAATCTATTTTATAAAAGATTGATATACTTATGAAAAACCCCCTCCTCCTTAGTGTTGATGACGATAACGCAACCTCAAGACTTGACCGTTTTTTAAAAAAGCAGGTTCCTCAACTAACGCAAGGCTTAATTGAAAAAGCGTTAAGAAAAGGGGATATCAAAGTCAATAATCAAAAATCCACTTCTAATTACCGTTTGCAAACTCATGATCAAATTCAAGTGTGCGAGACTTTAACAACCCTTCAAGAAGTGACTTATCAAAAAGAAAAAATTATCCTTGAGCTTACAAAAGAGGATATTGCTTTCATCGAAGCAAACATCTTGTGGGAAGACGAGCAACTCTTAATTTTTAATAAACCACAAGGATTGGCTTCTCAGGGTGGAACTGGAACAAAACGCCATGTGGACGGCTTACTGCAGAGTTATGGATTGTTAAAAAGAAAAGTCTATAAGCTTGTTCACCGCCTTGATCGTGATA
Organism: Alphaproteobacteria bacterium; assembly: GCA_035291245.1. Taxonomy (GTDB): domain Bacteria; phylum Pseudomonadota; class Alphaproteobacteria; order Paracaedibacterales; family DATDSS01; genus DATDSS01. The sequence continues at coordinate 2,445 of DATDSS010000010.1, forward strand.
CAAGTGGTGTCTTGGTTTTGGCTAAAACAAAT
>DATDSS010000011.1:0-3624 GCA_035291245.1 Alphaproteobacteria bacterium
GGCTTGAGTACTTGGTAAGTATTCCAGGAAGCATCGGAGGGGCACTGGCTATGAATGCAGGATGCTATGGAAATGAAATCATCGATAACTTAGAGTGGGTAGAATTCATAGATGAGGTTGGATCGCTACACCGTCTTAAAGCCCATGAGGTCCCTATGAGCTATAGGCATTGTCATTTACCTAAGGAAACTCTTTTCACCAAAGCACGGCTAAAAACGACCAAAAGTGACTTTGCGTTGGCTCAAAAGACCATACAAAATATTTTAACAAAACGTGAAGAATCCCAACCAACTTCTGGACGTACTGGAGGAAGCACTTTTAAAAATCCTTCTTCTGGCCCCTTTAAAGCTTGGGAATTAATTGATAAAGTAGGGGGAAGAGGTCTTCAACTAGGGCAAGCTCAATTTTCAAGTAAGCACTGTAATTTTTTACTAAATTTAGGAGGTGCAACAGCCTTTGAGCTTGAAACCTTAGGACAGACCGTTAAACAAAAAGTCAAAGAGTTATTTGACTATGACTTAGAATGGGAAATAATTCGCTTGGGAGAAACTGCTTAAATGAGCGCTAAAAAAGAAATTAAAAAAGTTGTTGTTTTAAAAGGTGGCTGGAATGGAGAGCGTGACGTTTCGCTTTCTTCTGCAGTTGGCATTGCTGCTGCTTTAAAAAAGCTTGGCTATCTTGTTAAAGAGCTTGATATAACCTATGACGGCGTTTTGCCCTTTATAGAACAACTCAAAAGCTTTGAGCCGGATGTGGCTTTTAACGCCCTTCATGGATATGGCGGAGAAGATGGTGTCATTCAAGGTCTTCTTGAAATGATGCATATTCCCTATACCCATAGTGGAGTACTATCTTCTGCACTTGCTATGAACAAGGTGCAATCTCGTCTTGTTTTAGATAAAAATGGCTTAAAAGTTCCGAGCTGGTGCCTAATAAACCCTTGCGATATTAGGACATTTAAAGAGTTTAACTATCCGTATGTTATGAAACCTATATCTGATGGCTCCAGTAAAGGGGTCTATATTGTAAAATCTGATGAAGACCTTGAAAATGTGGATGTTTCCTATTTTAAAGAGGACAAAGTTTTAGTAGAGAAATTTGTATCGGGTCGTGAAATTCAAATAGGGATTATGGGAGATAAAGCCTTAGGCGCTATTGAAATCAAACCAAAAGTTGAGTTTTATAGCTATGAAGCTAAATATACAGACGGCCTTGCAGAACACATTATGCCAGCGCCTCTTTCAAAAGAGTTATATGAAAAAGCCTTAACAGAAGGACTAAAAGCTCATAAAGCTTTGGGCTGTAAATCTGTCTCACGTGTTGATACTATTATGGACGAAGAAGGCAACTTCATTGTGTTAGAAGTAAACACGCAGCCTGGTTTTACACCAACGTCTCTTCTTCCAGAAATTGCATCTTATGCAGGTATTTCTTTTGAACAACTTATTAACTGGATGGTAGAGAAAGCTTCATGCGAGCTGTAAAAAGAAAACCGCAAAAAAAAGCAGGGGTTAAAAAAAATACGCCTGCTCGGAGCAAGTCTATTAGATTTGTGCTTAGGAGCTCCTTTTTAAAAGTGTTTTTAAGCACAGTCTTGCTTACAAGCTTTGCAGCCTTTACTTATTTTAAAGCAGGTCCGTTTGCTATTGAAAAAACTCAAGAGGCGTTTGTAAAGACCACTTCTTTTTTAGGATTTAAGGCTAGTGACATTATCATAGAAGGCCGAGAGTTCACCTCAAAAGAGCTTTTGGATGAAACACTAATAACTGTTTATGGAAAGTCAATTTTTAGCCAACGCTTAAAAGATATTAGACTTTCTTTGGAAACTATTCCTTGGATAGATAAAGTGGAAGTTCAGCGTTTTTTACCGGGTCGTTTAAGAATTTCTATTCATGAACGCGTTCCAATAGCCGTTTGGCAGCACGAAAAAAAGTTTTACCTTGTTGATCAAGAAGGGGTTGTCATTCAATTTACAAACTTTATTCCAAATCCGGCTCTTCCTCTTGTGGTGGGAGAAGACGCCCCCCAAGCCATTTCAAAATTAGTTCAGCTTTTTCGGCCATTTCCAGATATATTAAAAGAAATTGAATATTTGCGGTTTATCTCAAAACGCAGGTGGAACATTATTCTAAAAAACAAAGTCGTAGTCCTTCTTCCCCAAGAAGACCTTTCAAAGGCAATTGTGCTGTTAAGTGCTGTATTAAAAGACGGCCAGGCAAACCGAGACGATCTTGATCAAATCGATTTAAGGATAAAAGACAAAGTGGGCTTGAAATTTAAGTCACTTCAAAAAATTCAAAACCATAAAAAAGAGAAAGAAGCTTAAAATTTTTTAAGCTTTACCACTTACGCCTTCTACTTGCTTATCCACCTGTTGCTTGGTTAAGTGAAACGCAGACAGCTCCTTACCTGCAAGCTGCTTACTTGGAAGCATTTTAACAGACAAGGGGTTTATGTGCTTACCAGACTTTATAACTTCAAAATGAAGATGTGGGCCAGTTGAAAGTCCAGTAGATCCGACATTACCGATGAGTTGGCGCTGTTTTACAGGAGTTCCTGGTTTTACAAGAATTTTACTTAAGTGACCATAAGCAGTCTCGTAGCCTCCGGCATGCCTTATTAATATATAGTTACCATAGTCGCCGTTATATCCTGCTTTTAAAACGACACCTTCACCTGCTGCCATAACAGCTGTTCCATGCCTTGCACTATAGTCTACACCTTTGTGGTCTCTTGTATAACCTTTTACTGGATGCATTCTTGGGCCAAATTTTGAGGTTAATCTCATTTTCGTAGCTTCAAGCGGGGTCTGTAAAAGACCTTTTACAACGCTTTCACCTTTTGAGTTATAATAAGATCCACTGTGACTGTAAATTTGTTGAATGCTTCCATTTTTTGGTAAAATCGTAACATAACGAAGCTGACCAGTCTTGACAACGGTTCCTTCTGGGTCAGTTGTCACTTCATACAACAGCTCATAGGGATCACCTGGCTTAATACTGTGCTGAAAGTTAATTCCATAACTTAAAACCTGGATAGATTCCTTAATTACAGGAACAGGAACACCCTGTTTTAAAAGAGTGTTGTAAAAGCTTGATTTTACCTGACCTTTAAAACGCTTAACTGTTTTTATTAAAGGAATCGCTTTTTTAACAACGTCATAGTTAAAGGTATCATTAGTCTTTGTTGAGGTTAGAATTATTTCATTTTCAAGGTTTGGCTTAAACTTTAAAGATTTAAGCTCAGCTTTAGATAAAGGTGTGTCTTGATGCACGTCAATGGTTATTTTTTGCCCAATTTTTAAGTCTTTTACAGAACAAACTTTTTTGACGCTATCTATTATTTTTTGCACATTTTGTGCATCAAAGCCAGCCTTAGAAAGTAGGGATTTAAAAGTATCCCCTTTTGATACTTGAAATAAAACAGTACGATCTGATGAAAAAGGAACGTCAGGCGTATTTGTAAAAGAGAGTGCATCATGAGCACCTTGGACAGGGCTATCCCCTTCTTCTAAGAAAGCACTGATACTTGTTGCTTGCTCTTCTTGCAAGAATTCAGAAGCAGATAACTCCACGCCTTGCGGCTCTTGATCAAAGTCGCTTAAAGGTGAAAGGGCCGTATAAG
>DATDSS010000012.1:0-4875 GCA_035291245.1 Alphaproteobacteria bacterium
GTATTTCTGCAAAAAATAATCTCGAAAGGGCCCTTCATTGGCCAGGTATCTAAGAGGTTGAGTTGTTTAAAAGTGATCAAATTTTTTACCTCTGGCTGAATAGTAACGCCTTGGCCATGGCTGATACAATACTTTGAACGATAAGGGGTTGGAATACCTTCTGTTTTTTGATAGATACCAGCTTGTGCATGAGCTACCACTTGAGGATCAATATCAGTTGCCAAAATTTTTAAATTATAAGCATGATGTCCCATATATTCTTTAATAGTCATTCCAAGGGAATAGGGCTCTTCCCCCGTTGAACAACCAGCAGACCAGATACGGATGCGACCATGGTTTTGAAGACTTGGAAACACAACATCTTTTAAATAGTCAAAATGGTGATTTTCTCTAAAAAATTTGGTTAAGTTTGTGGTAATAGCTGTTATAAGATGGGGAATTTCTTGCTCTCTTTTGGGGCCATTTAAATAGCTAATATAGTCACTGTATTTAAAGAGATTTAATTCCTTAAGGCGTCTGCTTAATCTTGAATGCACCATAGATTTCTTTTCCAGCTTCAAAACAATTCCAGTCAAGTCATAGACCTGTTTAGAAAGCTCTTGAAATTCCTTATCCGTTAAGACTACATTAGTTGCTTCAAAAGCATAAGACGTCATCATAAGCGTGCACCCTTTGTTATAAAATTTTCCTAGAATTCAGCCCAGTCAGGGTCATGACTTGTTGAAGCACCAAAGCGTGGCCCTTCGGCAACAGGCTCGATTACTGGTTTTGGTGTTTTTGTTTTTATTGAGGCTTGTGGTTTGATGATCGATGATTTTTTACCAGCAGGGGTTGTACTTATTTTAGAGCTTAGAGTTGGTTTTGCAGTGGGTTGCTTTAACGGAGTTTTCGCGCTCACACTCTTAGAGGTGTTACTTGGTGTTTTAAGTGAGCTTTTGGCGTCTCCTGTCTTTTGCATGCTTAATTTAGAGTTTGCAAAATTTATCTCACTCAGCTTAAAAAAGGAAGTTAAACTCAAAAGCGTTTCTGCTTGTTGTTTTAAGACAGAGGAAGAGGAATTACTTTGTTGTACAAGTGCTGCATTCCTTTGTGTCATTTCATCCATTTGGCTAACTGCGACGTTAACTTGTTCTAAACCTGAGCTTTGCTCACTAGAAGCAGAAGCAATATCTGCAATAATATTTGCAACATTTTGAGCAGAATCCACAATCTCATGTAGGGTTTGACCTGTGGTATCTACAAGCTTAACCCCCTCTTTAACGTGAACATTACTGTCTGTTATGAGGGTTTTAATTTGTTTAGAGGCATTTGCAGAACGCTGCGCAAGAGATCTTACCTCATCGGCCACAACTGCAAACCCTTTTCCTGCTTCTCCTGCTCTTGCTGCTTCAACAGCTGCATTAAGAGCAAGCAAGTTTGTTTGGAAGGCTATTTCATCAATGACTGTAATGATTTCAGATATTTTATGAGAGGAGTCTTCAATTTGCCTCATAGCTTCAACCACATGTTGGACCACTTCCCCACCTTTTTGAGCTACATCTTTTGATTGACCGGCTAAGTGGTTGGCTTGTTGAGAGTTTTCGGAATTTTGGCGAACGGTTGAAGAAAGCTCTTCCATAGAGGCCGCCGTTTCTTCAAGGTTTGAGGCTTGTTGCTGTGTTCTTAAAGCTAAATCTTGTGACCCATTAGCTACCTCTTGTGACGCACTTGAAATTTCTTCTGACGCGTTTTGAATTTTTTTCAAAGTTTCAGAAAGAATTTCCCCCGTTTTATTAATATTAGTTTTTAGCTTTAAGTACTCTCCTTGATAGGATCCCTCAAGACGTTTTGCTAAGTCCCCTTGAGAAAAATTTTGCATCACGTTATCAACATCATGGAAAAATTTCGAAAGAGTTGATAAAAGTTCATTAATACCTTGAGAAAGTTTTTTCATAAAGCCTTGCTTGGAGGAAACATCTAAACGAGCACTCAAATTCCCTTGTACAGCTTGTTCAATGAGGTGATCAACTTCCAATTGGACAGCTTTTTCAGCCGTTAAGTCTTTAAAAGTGGCAACCCAGCCTAATGACTCTCCAAAAGAGTTAACAACAGGCAAAGATTCGCATCCTATTACGCATTTTCCAAAAGAGCATTCAGTTCTATACGAGGAGGAATTCATCTGAATGGCTTGCTGATTAGACGAATTTTTAAGCATTGATAAAGATTTTCCAACAGTTGATCCATTTAAAAAGTCAGAAGAACGCGCATTTAATTCTCTTTGATACAGTGCAAAAAGAGCTTGGGCACTCTCATTTAGATAAGTAATTATACCGTTTGCGTCTGTGATAAGAGTTGGAGTGTTGACTTTAGTTAAGGCACTTTGAACGCGAAGACCATCTTGAGCTTGTCTTCTTACTGAATCGAGCCCTCTTGCAATGTTTCCAATTTCATCTAAACGCTCAATACCAGTTATTCGTAACTTTCCGTCTCCAGCTGCTATTTTTATTATTTCTTTGCTTAAGCTATCAAGGGGGGTTGAAATCCCCCTAACGGAAGTTATGGTTAAGGCTAAAATAAAACAAGCGCCTAAAACAAAAATAGCTAAAGAAATGACATCGTAAAAATCCATGAGATTTGAGAGGTTTTTAATTTGATCATGAAAATCCCCTCTTGCTTTTTGAGTAAAACCAGTTTGCTCATTATTTCGCATCAAAGAGAGTGTCTGTTCTCTTAAGGCCTGCAATGCTTTTAGATCTTGCTTACTTTGGTTTCCACTTGCTAAGTAATCGTCTTCAAGTTTATAAAGCTTTGAAAGCCCTTCTTTGAAAACTCCCACAATTTTGGGATCATAACCTTTTTCGATAGCTTTTGTTAGATCAAGGGTGCTGGCTACTTTTTCAAGATCTTTTATAAGGTTATCCATGAAAGCTCTAACATTGTCCAACTCTTCTTTTGTGGAATCTTTTGACAGCGTTTCCAAAAAACTTGATTCTTCATTTTTTACATGAAAAATAATACGCTGTGCTGTTTCATGAACCATTCCTATATTATCAATTGCGTAATGGATATTTGATTCTAGTTTTTTATCTGAAACTGTGTTGATAGCAAAAGATCCTATCAAAAAGACCCATACAATCACAAAACTCCATATTAATTTGGCTTTTATGGTCAAAGAATTCAAAAAAGAAGGGGTTGACATTTTAAAATCTCCTTAGTTACTTTCAAGTTCTTGAGTAATTGTATTTAGCATGGCTGAATGATCTTCTAAAAAGATGCTGGCATCAAAAACTTTTGATAAATCAAGAAGAGCTACCATGCGTTCATCTTTTTGAACAAGGCCATTTACAACTTTGTGATCTTCTTCCACGTTCATATTTGGAACGGGTCTTACATCTGTTGCTTCAATGCTTAAAATATCACACACAGCATCAACTAAAACACCAACCATTCTATTGTTGAGGGCAACAATCATGACCACATGAGTAGGCGTTACTTCTGTTATTCCCATACCAAAGCGAGATCTTAAGTCTAATATTGGAACAACTGTTCCTCTTAGGTTTACCACACCTCTCATATAACTAGGCGAATTTGGAAGTTTGGTTGTATGGGTCCACCCTTTAATTTCGCGAACAGATGTGATGCTAACACCGTATTCTTGCTCACTTACTTTAAAGGTTATGTATTGCTCTTTAACGCTGCGAATTTCTTTTGATTCTTCGTTTAAATTTTGTTCAAGAGTTGCTACTGACATGATCGTTATCTCCTTAATTAGCCGCTGCTATTTTATGACAAGTTTGCTCAAGGCCTGTTTGAAAAATAATACCATGCCTTGGGGGAAGATTTTTGACTGTGCTGATATCCAAAATAAGGGCTACATGGCCGTTACCAAGAATAGTTGCAGCAGATATGCCTGGAATTGTTTCATAGTTTGATTCTAAACTTTTTAAAACAACTTGCTGTTGACCTAAAATTTCATCAACCACAAGGCCGTATTTTTCTCCCCCTTCAGTTTCTAAGACCACGACGATAGAATCCGCAGGGTTTTGAATAGCTTCTTTGACTGAAAAAACATCAAATAAGTAAATGAGGGGGATGGTTTCTCCTCGAATGTTTAATAAATCATGGTTTCCAATAAGGGGTTGCACTTGAATTGGAGTTGGGCGAAGCGTTTCAATGATATGAATGAGGGGGATTACGTAAAATTCCTCTCCACAAGCAATAATCATACCATCCATAACAGCCAAAGTCAGAGGAAGCGTGAGGGTAAAGATACAACCCCTACCTTCTTTTGATTGGATATTAATTTTCCCACCAAGGTTTTGAATACTTCGTTTTACAACATCCATACCAACACCTCTGCCTGAGATATTGGTGACTTCTTTTGCTGTAGAAAAGCCAGGATGAAAAATAAGTTGGTCGATTTCTTCATCTGGCAAAACGCCATCTGGCTTTATAATGCCTTGTTCTTTTGCTTTGGTAAGGACGCGGTTTCGATCAATTCCTTTTCCATCATCACTAATTTCTATAACAATACGACCGCTTCGATGCTCTGCATTTAACAGGATTTGACCTTGTGCTTTTTTTCCGGCCTTTATACGTTCTTCTGGCGTTTCAATACCATGATCTAGAGCGTTTCTAATCATATGTGTTAAAGGCTCGCCAAGTCGTTCGATAACTGTTTTATCAATTTCGGTACCTTCACCTTTGAGCTCTAAGTGAACGTCTTTTGATAGCTCCATAGCAAGCTCTCGTACAAGCCGTGGAAATCTTGAAAAGACAGCCTTGATAGGTTGTGCGCGAATCGCCATCACACTTTCTTGGAGTTCCCTGGTGTGTTGAGAGAGTTCTTGAAGACTTTTAAAAAGGGGCTCTGTACTGGAGGCTCCTTCATTAGAA
>DATDSS010000013.1:0-2168 GCA_035291245.1 Alphaproteobacteria bacterium
CTTTAAGCTGATCGATGATACAAAATTGAAAAATACCCTAAAAACAAACATAGATGACTGGTTTTCAAGTGGTTCACTTGTAAGAGAAGTACCTCCTAGAAAAAAAGACAGTAGTTTTGGACCAGAAGAGCTTACACTTTATGTTGGAAACTATTCAAAGAAAAAGGGGTTTGAAGCAATGGCTCTTATAAAATTCAAGCACAATCCCCCTGAATTTGATTTAGCTGAAGACTAAAATAGAATTTATTAAGTATAATTTATTTTTGCCCCAGATAGAAGAATGGTCTAAAGTAGTAATTAAAGAAAAACTTAGACTATTTTTATCAAAAATAAGGAGATTTCTTGTGACATCAAATGGCAAAGGCCCTTGGGATGAGGATAACAATGACTCTCAACCAGACTCAATTTGGACAAAACCTCGTAAAAAAAAATCTACACCAGACGATTTTTTAGACGATCTTAGTGGTTTTGCAAAGACCATCTTTGGAGGTGGGGGCTCTGGCCCTAGTTTTGGTTCTAAAAAACCAAAAGCGTTACTTATTTTAATTCCTGTTGGTCTTATTGCTTTATGGGCAATGAAGGGGCTCTACCGGGTCGAAGAAGGTCAACTTGCAGTGGTGCAGAGATTTGGCGAAATGGTTCGAATCACCTCCCCTGGCTTGCAATTTTATATTCCTCCTATTGAAACAGTAACACTTGTTCAAGCTGCAAGTATAAACCGTATAGATGGGGGAACAAAGCAAGATAATCGTACTGAAAGCAGTGCTGATAGCGAGCAGTCTTTGGTGTTAACGGGTGATGAAAATATGGTTCACACCAATTATACTGTTTTATGGAAAATTAAAGATGTGAGCGAGTTTTTATTTATAGCGCGTGACCCTTTAAGTACTATAAAAGCTGCTGCTGAAAGTACTTTACGAGAAATAATAGGACAAACCCAAGCACGTCTTGTTTTAACAGAAGGAAGAGATGCCATTGCAGCTAAAGCTCAAGACCTGTTGCAGCGCATCATGGACGAGTATAAGATTGGGGTTCAAATCATAAGTTTTCAGCTTAAAAAAGTAGAAGCGCCCGCGCAAGTGATTCAAGCATTTAACGATGTTCAAGCCTCTTTGATCGATGCTGATCGTACTAAAAACGAAGCAGAAGCTTATACCAATGACATTTTGCCAAGGGCAAGGGGGGAGGCTGAACAAATTCTTCAACAAGCAGAAGCTTATAAAGCTCAAATAGTTACTATTGCAGAAGGTGAAGCCATTCGCTATAAAGCAGCCTTTGCGGCTTATAGCCAAAATCCGCAAATTGCTCAAAAGCGTGCCTATTTTGAAACCATGGAAACACTGCTTACAAAAGTGAATAAGATTGTAATTGACCCAAAACTGCATTCAATTACGCCATATCTTCCTTTAAATGAACTTAACAAAGCAAAGAAATAGGACGGTTTTTTATGAATAAGATTTCTGCTTTTTTACTTGGCGGTATTGCACTAGCTGGAATAATTGCCGGTGGTGTTTTTTTTACAGTTTCCCAGTCTCAACAAGCAATAGTATTACGTTTTGGTGAACTTACCAGCGTTCATAAGGATCCTGGTCTTAAACTAAAGCTCCCCTTTATCGAAGATGTCTTGTGGTACGAAAAACGTGTGCTTGATTTTGACCCCCAACCAGTTGTAGTAACAACAGCTGATCAAAAACGCTTAGAAGTGACAGCTTATACGCGGTATAGAATTGAAGATCCTGTGTTATTTTTCCAGTCAATCAAACCTTCAACAGAACTTGGCGCTCAAATGCGTCTTGATACAATTGTAAGCAGCTCTGTTAGAAATCTTATGGGGCGTGTTCCTCTTAGAAATCTTTTATCAGAAGAACGCGTAAAAGTTATGCACGAGATCTTAGAAGACATCAAAGGCCGCTGTACAGCCCTTGGTTTAATGATTGTAGATGTGCGTATTGTAAGAACAGAACTTCCCCCTGCAAACCGAGACGCCGTAACAGCACGTATGAATGCAGAACTTGATCGTATTGCTAAAGAAAATCGTGCAAAAGGTATGGAAATCGCCCAAGGTATTAAAGCACGTGCAGAAAAAGAAAAAACAATTCTTCTTGCAGAAGCTCAAAAAAAATCAGAAATATTACGTGGTGAAGCAGACGCTGCTGCTACTAAAATCA
>DATDSS010000014.1:0-2729 GCA_035291245.1 Alphaproteobacteria bacterium
AACCCCGGCTTCTATTTATCATGAAAACGGGGTTTTAAAAACAACCAGTGTCGAAATCTCTTAAAAAATTGGTCTAGACAATGGGGGGCACTTTATTCAAACGACATTACAACTGTTGCAAATACGCTTGCTCCAGTTGGTGTTGCCACATTGCAAGCAAGGGTAACAACCTTACGAAACACAACCCTTGGACATGATACGTTTGACGCGATGCATGCAACTGCATTTGGTGTAAACGCAGCCTTAACAAACGGCATCGATACAATTGCAACAACGCTAAACAATGATGCGGTCACTGTTTCTCGTGCACAACTACAAATATTGTTCAGGTGGTCTAAAGGAACTACTACAGGAATAGCAGGTGCTGGTGCTGACTTAAACTTAGGTGCTGCAACAGAAAATGACGTCACCTTAAGTGCCTTTATTGATGCGCTTGTATCAAGAACGCTAGCATAACGCTGTTAATCTCGCACTCTTATGCCCCACAATTTATTGTGGGGATTTTTTTAAGATGTCAGGCAATCCATCCCCTTAAGAAGTCTTTAAAACCACACTTGCTTGTTCTAACAAATCATTTGGAAAAGAAATTCCTATTTTTTCGGCCATCTCTTGATTTAAATACAGCTCAGTTTTTTTAGGATATTGCATACAAAGTGTTGAGATATCTTCACCTTTTAATATTTTTGCAATTAATCCCCCCGTTTGATAACCAATATCAAATTGATTAGGGCCCAGCGCTGCTAAGGCTCCTTCTTTTACAATATCCGTGTCACTTACAAAAACGGGAATAGGCGTGTTGTTTCCTTTTGTATCTTTTTTATCAAGAGCTGCTTTTACGATACATTGAAAGCTACTTAGGGCTGTGGAATCATTCGTAATAAAAACAGCATCCACCTGGTTAGAGAGCTTTACAGCAGCTTGAGGAACTTCAGAAGTCTTTGAAACGGTTTGCTTAATAAGAAGAATTCCTAAGTCCGCGCACTCTTTTTCAAGCCTTTCCACAAGAACAACAGAATTGGCTTCCCCTTCGTTATATAAAATTCCTAAGGTTTTTAAAGAAGGGAGTATTTTTTGAATAAACAAGATTTGCTCTTTTATGGGGATAAAGTTACTAATCCCTGTTACGTTCTTAGAAGAGCTTTCGCCTTCCTTTAAGAGTTCAGCCTTGTAAGGATCTGTGACAGAACTGAAAACGAGCTTTGTTTCTCCTTTTATGGCGTACCTCATATAGCTTTGAGCAGCAATAGTGCCAACGCCTACAACCACGTCAGCTTTTTGATTGACATATTTTGAGGCAATCTGAGAAGCAATTGCCGTGTTTGCTTGACAAGATTCTATCTTAAAGTCTAAAGTTTCATATTGGTTAAACCCGTTATCGCTTAAGGCTTTTAAAATCCCTTCTACAGTTTTATCAAGGGCTGGATGGTCTGCTACTTTTGAGATATAAACTTTTTTAAGAGGCGCTTGGCCTGCATAAGTATTTAAAGAACCTATCAAGATTCCTGCATAGGCAAGTATTTTTTTAAACATTTTTTAACTATCCTTTTTAATTCTATCTAAAACGAGCCTATATCCTTGATAAGGCTCCTCTTTTAAAAATCTTGCCACACGACCGATGGTGGTTAAGCTTGCTTTTGTTTTTGAGTGGATCTCTCTGTAAGAAAGCGCTTCTATGTGCAAAAGTTGCGCAACCTTCCACCGTTCTTTTAAGGCATTTGTTTCTTGAGGCGTGCACAAGTCCTTTAAAAAGGCAGCCACCTCTTCTTTTGTTTTAAGCAGTAACAACGCTTCACTTAATTCAGTAAAGACAGGGGACTTTGGCATATTTGGCATAGGAGATGACTTCTTATTGAAAAAATACTACTGTACTAGTTAAGTAATACAATAGAACACTCTTTTCAAGTAAAAATTTACTCTTTTTTTTAAAAACAATCTCCTTTCCTTAGTTTGTATCCCCCAATTTAAAAAGTAAGAGGGGATGTGAAAAAATGGAAAAAACAACTAGACAAAAAACGCAAGGTATCCTAGTATAACACCATGCGTTGCCCAGATAGCTCAGTCGGTAGAGCAAGGGACTGAAAATCCCTGTGTCGCTGGTTCGATTCCGGCTCTGGGCACCATTTTACATTTTCCTCTATGTTGAAAAATCCCAAATTAAAACAGCGTCTCCAAATACTTTCCAGATAAAATTTCCTATAAAGCTTGACCTATATTTAGATATAATTTTATCATTTGGTATAGGGAGAATAAAAACAGGAAGAAAAGTTTATGAAGAAGTTATATTGGGCGATCTTTTTGCTAGCACCAACTCTTACTCAAGCAAGCCTTAAAGGCTTTTTAGCAGGTGGGCAAGCCGGGATGACAGCCTTTAGAGGTTCTCATACCTTTAATGCCTCTGGAAGCTCTACCAAAAAAGATGTTAATCGCCTTGGATTTGCCTATGGAGCACAAGCTGGCTACATTCACGACCTTGGCAATAGAAATTTTGTAGGCGCAGAAGGCTATTTTCTTTTTGCTAATCCCTCTGCGACACAAGTTTTGCAAATTGACAACGGCACTGCCCAAGGGAAAGCAACTCTTAATCACACAAGAGCCTATGGTCTTAAGGCTTTTTACGGCATGATGATAAACCAAAAAATAGCCGTCTACGCTCATGCGGGCATGGAATTCCAAACCTATGAAATGAAGTACTCAAATTTGACTTATGGCTCAAAACCTTCAGAAGACTT
>DATDSS010000015.1:0-3941 GCA_035291245.1 Alphaproteobacteria bacterium
TAGGCTATCAAACACCAGTTGGAGACGACCTTCATTCAATGCTGCCAACAGGGTGCCTTCAAAGAGTATGCTTTATTAGGTCTCTTTTACTAAAGCCAAAGATTTTACTTCTTGATGAGATGACTTCTTCTTTAGGTGAAAAAGGTGATAAGGCGCTTCAAGAGATATTGGGCTCTTATAAACAAAACATGACTATTTTCCTGGCAAGTCCTAGACCTTTTACCAGTTCTGTGGCAGATCAATCTTATGTGCTTAAAAATAAAATGCTTGAATCCTATAAAGCTTCTCCTAACTCTCAATCATCAAGTAGATACGCTTATGGTTTTTAAAAAGTACGGGTTTAACTATTTACAAGCTTTAAGGCCTCTTATTAAGGCTCTTGGAATTGAGGCACCAGAATCATGCGTGTTGGAAGCCCTTCCTCATTTGGAGATGAACTTAAGCTTAGAAGATTTACAAAACACGCTTTGCAGGCTTGGTTATAAAAGTAGTATTTCAAAGGTTCGCTTAAGCTCGTCTAAGATTCAAGATAAACTAGGGCTTTTTTTATCAAAAGAGGGGGAGGTTTATTTACTAAATTCTAATTCTTCCCCTCTTGATAAAGCAGATATTTCTAAAACCCATATGGCTTTAAACCTAAAAACCAAAAAAAATATCCTTTTAAGCAAGTCTTTTAAGATTAAGGGGCTTTATGTAACATTTTCACCGTTAACTCCTAAAGAGTCAGAGCCTTTTGTCATAAAAGATATCTTAAAACGTTTTAAGCCGTATTATGCAAGTTGTTTATTTTTAAGTTTTGTCTCAGCCATTTTGTCTCTTTGTGTTCCGTTTTATATAAAAGGGGTGTATGAGTTTGTCTTGTCACAAAATTCGTTAAACACTTTGAAATATCTTAGCATTGGAGCAGGGATTGGTTTTATTTTTTATGCAACTGTGCACGTGCTTAAAGGTTATACAACTGCTTATTTAAAAGCCCGCGTTCAAGCCATTGTTTCCCAGATGGTTTTTGAAAAAATCCTTTTTGCCGAGCCTTCTAAGATTGAGGGCACTTCAATAGGCGCAAAGCTGTCAAACATCAGGCAGTTTGACAAGCTCTCTTCTTTGTTTTTAGCGTTTTTTACACAAATAGTCTTTGAGCTTCCTTTTATTTTGATTTCTTTAGGAGCATTATACGTCTTAGCAGGTGCCGTTGTTCTTATGCCCCTTCTTCTAGGAAGTGCTTTAGCCTTTTTGGGATATCATTGGTTTGAAGATATTAAAAAGGCGTCTTTAAAAGATTTTACACAAAGTTATAAAAAACAAAGCTTTCTAATAGACTCTATCAACCAATATGACGCTTTAAAGCAATTCTCATTAGAAGATAGTTTTTTAAAAGAATTTAAAACGCGTGTCTTAGGAAAATCAAAAGCCTTTAAAGAAATTGAGAATTTAAAAGGACTATTAGGTGCCATTAGCCATTTACTTGTAAGTATTTTTGGAGTTTTCACCCTTATAGGAGCTTCTTTTTATGTCATAGAAGGGACCATGAGTGTAAGTTCTTTTGTGGCCGCCTCTTTTTTGGGGGGGACGGTTTTTCCTAAAATACAGACTTTGTTTATAACGATTATGAACGTTTCGCCTGTTAAAATAATTTTAAGTCAATTTGAGGAGCTTTTAAAACTACCTCAAGAGTCACCTCAAAAAATTTTGTCAAAAAAGTCTGAAATAAGGGGGGGATTTAATTTTCAAAATGTTACATTTTGTTATGAAAGGGCAAGGGTGCCTGCTTTGCAAACAGTTTCTTTTGAGTTAAGCCCTGGGGAATTTATGACAGTTCAAGGGGGAAGCGGCTCAGGAAAAACAACACTTTTAAAGTTATTACTTGGTCTTTACGCACCAAATGAGGGATACATTACCTTAGACAACCTTGATCTTTGTAACTTTGATAAAAAAACTCTTCGTCAAGCTATCGCTACTGTTTCAAATACCCACCACTTTTTTAACGCTAGCGTTGCTCAAAACCTAAGGCTTGGTAAACCAGAAGCTACGAAAGAGGATCTTTTAAAAGCGTTAGAACAAGCGGGTGCCTTAAAAGGTGTTTTAAACCTGCCTCAAGGAGTTGAAACAATTTTAACAAAAAAGACTGTGGCGCTTCTTCCTTCGGGATTAAAACAAAGGCTTGTACTGACCAGAGCTTATCTTAAAAATGCCTCCATTTATTTGTTTGATGAACCAACAGCATCCTTAGATGAAGAAGGTAAAGCTTTATTCAAAGAAATTCTTTTATCGTTTAAAGGCAACAAAACCGTTATTTTACTTAGCCAGGATCCAGAACTTATAAATTTAAGTGATAAGGTATTAACCTTAGAAAAAGGATTAATGACAGGCTTTGATGATTACAAAAAAATGGCAACAAAAAAGGGAGAAGCCGCATGAGTTTAGCGCTAACACAAAAAACAGACCTATCGTGGGCAACAAACTCTTCAATTATGAAAGAGCTATCAAATTCCTTACATCTGGAGGAAAAAGTGCTGTTTTATAAAAACTCTCTGGGTGTTTTTGGAATTTTTAGCTTAATCCTTAGCTTTTTAAGCTGGTCTTATTTTGCAACTTTTAACAATAGCTTGCATCTTCAAGGCGCCTTTATCGCAACAGATGTTACAAAAACCATTCAAAGCAGTGAAGGTGGTATTGTAAGTTCCTTAGCCATAGAAGAAGGGCAGTGGGTGGAAAAGGATCAAACGCTTCTTACCCTTGAAGGGGGCAGAATTCACCTTGAGCTTGAGGAGCTCAGGTTAAAGGAACTGGCTATTAATATAAAGGTGGAGCGTCTTAGGTCTAGTGGTCTTAACCAAAAACCAAACTTTGAAAGATTTCCCCCTGAAGCACAAAATATTATAACGCAGCAGCGTAGTATCTATGACCTGCAATTAAAAAACAAAGAAGACCAAGTGGCTAGTATTACTGACAACATTGAACAACAAAAGTCACTTCTAGCTGTAAGTTTAGGTCAGGAAAAAGACTATGCTTATCAACTAAGTGTTGTTGAACAACAACGAGATACGAACAAAAAACTATTTGAACAGCGCCTTAAAACACGCAGTGAGTATTTTTATCTAGAAGAAGAGGTGGCCAAAGTTCAAAAAGACCTTAATTTTGTTAGAAAGCAGCTCTTGCAAATTCGACAAGCCATCTTAGATCTTCAAAGTAAGCTTGTTGACTTAGATGTGCGCTTTAGAAATGAAGCCTTAAATGAAATGAATGCCCTTTTTGATGAATTAACACAACTTAAAGAACAAAAACTTAAAACAGAAAATAAACTAAACGGGCTTGAGGTTAAGTCCCCAATGCGAGGGATTGTAAAAAACCTAAATATTACAACTATTGGACAAGTTATTCAGCCAAGCGCGCCCGTAATGCAAATTGTACCCACTGATGATCTGGAAATCGAAGCTACTATAACACCAAAGGATGTATCCTTAATAAAAGAAGGGCAGCTTGTTACCATAAAAATTTCCTCCTATGCTCCCTTGCAACCGGAAAGCTTAAATGGCACCGTTAAATCCATTGACCAAACCTATTTAAATGAAAAAAATGAGCCTTGCCCAAAGATTTTAATAAAGGGCATCAATAAAACTTACCTAGGGGATGATCCAAAAATGAATAAAATCGCCCCCGATATGTTGGCAGAGCTTGATATTGCAATGGGTCAAAAGACACTTTGGCAGTATTTGTTTTCTTAAGGCTTAAAAATTCTCTTGATTTTGGCATCTACTTATTATAGTATATCAGACATACACTGGGGTGTAGCCAAGTGGTAAGGCAGCGGTTTTTGGTACCGCCATTCCTGGGTTCGAATCCTAGCACCCCAGCCAAGTTCCCTAAATATTTATTTTTTATATGCGCCCACTTTGGGGCAAAACTTTAAAGTTGTTTTTAAGCCAACAAATGTTTCAGAGCTC
>DATDSS010000016.1:0-2666 GCA_035291245.1 Alphaproteobacteria bacterium
CAAGAGGTCATGTGGAATGACTCTCATAAAGATCTTTTGAATTCCACCCTTTACACCCAACCAGCTCTGTTTACTTATGAAATGGCCCTTCTAAGACTTTGGGAAAACTTAGGTGTACAGGCTGACGCTGTTCTTGGACACTCTGTTGGGGAGTATGTTGCTGCAGTCGCTGCTGGGGTTATGAGCTTGGAGGACTCCTTAAAAATAGTTCTAAAACGAGCTCAATTAATGGCCTCACTACCTCTTAATGGGGGCATGATGGCTGTGTCGTTGGAATCGTCAAAAGTCTCAGAAATCCTATCATCTCAAGGCTTTGAGCTGGACGTTGCAGCTGTTAATACAAGTACTCAAACGGTGGTCAGTGGACTCAAAGAAACCCTGTCATTCTTTAAAGACGTTTTAGATAAAATAGAGATAAAATCTCAAGAATTGCCTGTTTCCCATGCATTCCATTCAAGGCTTTTAGACCCAATTTTGGAAGAATTTGAAAAAGAATTAGAGGGTATTTCTTTCAAATCTCCAGAAATTTCGCTGATTTCTAACTTAACAGGAGAGGTGCTAACCGATGCGCCAACTCCTTCTTATTACAAGCATCATTTAAGAAACGCCGTGTTATTTGAGGCGTCCTTAAAAACGGCAAAAAACCTTGGAATCACCACGTATTTAGAAGTAGGTCCAACGCCCATTTTAAGCACTTTTGTGAGATCCACACTTGAAAATGGTGGTGTCATTCCATCGGCATCCCCTAAAAAAGAACCCCTTCAAACGCTTGCAAACGCTCAAAAATCCCTCTATGAAGCAGGCATTTTACTAAACTTTAACGAACTCTTTAAGGACCTAAACCCTATTAAAGTAGACCTCCCCACCTACACTTTCGACAAAACCAGATACTGGCCAAAGGCGTTGGAACGCTTAGAGAAAGAGGAAAGGGTTGAAAAAAGTTTAACTTATGCCATAAGGTTGGAGCCAAAAAGTTGTGAACGCTCACCTAAAAAGATAGAAAAGTGGTTGGTTTTAAATGATTTATCCCTTCCCTTAGAGGCGTCAAAAAACTTGCTTTATAGCTCCACAAAAGATGATTTCTCTGAAAATAAATCTTATGAAGGGATTGTTTGGGTCCCAGATATTTCAAAAGATTTTTCTAAAAATTGTGAAAAAAGTTTGCTTGCGTTAGCGGATGATTTCTTAAAAATTGCAAAAAACTTTTTTAAAAATCCTGTAAAATTTGCTCTTCTTTTACCTAAAAAAGCAGGCCTTATTCCTTATGAAGCCTTAAAATCCTTATGTAAAACAGCAGCTCTTGAATATCCTCATGTCTCTTTTAAGTCCCTTGAAGGAGATCAAGAGACCGTAAGCTCCTTCTTAATGGAAGAACTTTATGAACAGTTTTATGGGTTTGATGCTGTTCACATAACTCCAGCTGGGCGTTTTGTTGAAAGGGTACAAGAGGTTCATTTAGAAGAAAATAGTTTAAAAATTGATGAAAATGCTTCCTATTTAATTACAGGGGGATTAGGGGATTTAGGACTTTCTCTTGCAACTTTTTTAAAAGAAAAAGGAGCAAAACACCTTATTTTATTGTCTCGTAAAGGCCCTAAAAACGAGCACCTTGAACTCTTTCATTCGTGGAAAGGTGTTAGCGTTGAAACACCTTGTGTGGATGTGGGAGACGAAAAAGCTCTTAAAGGTTTTCTAAAAACTCTCAAAAATCCAATCAAAGGGATCATTCATGCGGCAGGCGTTTTGCAAGATAAAAGTTTAAATACTTTAACAAAAAATGATTTTAAAAATTCTCTAAAATCTAAGGCTATTTCTGGCTTTTTTCTTCATCACTTAACAATAAATTCCCCCCTTGATTTTTTTATAGTCACGTCCTCTGTTGCTTCTGCATTTGGGTCTGCTGGGCAAGCAAATTACGCTTTTTCCAATGGATTTTTAAATGATTTAAGTGCTCATCGTTTAACAAAAAAACTGCCCACTCTTGTCTTAAACTTAGGCCCCCTTCAAGGAGAAGGCATGGCGCGTAACATCCCCTTAAAGTCCACACAAGCCCAACTTCTTAAAAATTTAGATAAAAAGAGACTGCAAGATATTTTGGCCCAATCTGTTTTTAACAACGAGCCGCTCATAGTGGCCGACTTTAATTTTAAATTTATGGAAAATAACAGAAAAAATATTCCCAAAATTCTTTCAATATTAGTTAAAAAACCTGAAAAAATACATGAGCCCCCAACCATTCTTTCTCCTTTAGAAGACAGCCCTCTCTCCCTTGAACAAGTCAAGTATACAATCAAAAAACTCATCAAAAATTTAGTCGCCATACCAGATTTCGAAGACCATCAAAATTTCTTTGAGCTTGGAACCGATTCGCTAATGACCTCTGAGCTTACCCATGCGCTGAATAAACAGTTTTCTATCACCCTAACTCTTAACCATGTGACCAAAAATCAAACCGTTCAAAAATTGGCACTTTGGGTTTATAAGTTGATTGGGGGTAAAAAAACGCTCCCTAAAAGTGAAGGTTTAACTATCCCTTTAACAACAGCGCCTTTATCATTCCAACAGGAAGAAATATGGGGATATTTAGAAAAAGATCCGCAAGATTTGTCATATATTTTATATGCGGCATTTGAATTTAAAGGCGATTTTGATTATCTTCGTTTTAA
>DATDSS010000017.1:0-5703 GCA_035291245.1 Alphaproteobacteria bacterium
TAATCCGTAAAAATAAAAGCCTGCCATTAAAGCTCCTGTGATTCCAAAAGAATAAGAATAACTAAAAGAATCACATAAAAAACATAAAAGAAAAAACAACATTAAAAGGTCTAAAGGAACGCTTTTAAGGCAACGGTCTTCAAATATTAAAGCTATTAAAACAAGAGCTAAAAGTACTTCCATCTTTTTTAACAGGGTTTCACAGTAAGAGTGTCTTTAAAAATAAGAGTAATCCCCAATAGGGCCCCACATAAATTGGACAAAAAAACGTACCTTAAATCACTTGCCATACTTAAGAAAAAATAAATCAGAAGTTGCGATAAAATAACACCTTTTAAAAGAGAAATAGCACTTTTTAAAGGATCATCCGACGTTAAAGAGCCGATTACTAATCTTGTCAAAACAAGAATTGGAAAAACCCAAAAGAAGTTTAAAAGCCAAAGCGGAAAAAGATCAAAATACAGTTGAAGGCTTGGTAACGCTGAGTCTTTAAATACTAAGTTATCAGTAGAGACTTTCAAATAATGTGAAATATCTTGTGGTTTTTGGCTGATTAAATTAAGCCATAAATAACTTCTATGTAAGAAATATTCAAATTTGTAGTCATATACGGTTTGTTTCCAATAGCTCCAAAGCTCTTTAAGCTCTGCGTCGTCTTGCGTTGTTTTTAAAGCAGGGGAAGCATCATAGAGATAAGGATCGACATTCTTGCTATTATAAAGCATGTGGAGCTTTTTAAAAGAGTAAGTCGGACTTTTTTTTATATAGTCTGGCAACAGAGCTTTATTGGTAAAATAACTTATCCCAGCAAGGTCATATAACCTTGCCATTTGCCAAGAATTTGACTGAAGAGAAGGAGGAACCAGTATAGAGTCCACCACTTTGTTTCCATGGTAAAATAACATACTTATGACCAAAGAAGTTAGCAACAGTACTATTTTTTTTTGAAAAACTTTAAAGCTTGTGACCTGAAGTAAGAAGTAAACCACAACAGGTAGAACGTAAACGGCTTGGTATTTTACCCCCGTTCCATAAAATAAAAGAAGAAGGCAGCTTAAAAAAATACTGTTTTTTAGGGACCTTTTTAGAAAAAACCCCCTTAAAACGAGAGAGATTACAAAAAAATAACTTAAGCTAAAACTTACATCCTTCCAAATAAGTGCGTTATAACCTAGAAATGTCGGCCACAGTGCCAAAAGAAACACAAAGTAGTATCGTTTGGAGCCCTTTTGCAAAAGAGTTAGAGCTATGGTAAAAAGCGCCCCCCACCATAAAGCTTGGTGACAGGCCAAAAACAACCCCGGACCTGGCACTAGCTTATGGAGCAACGACCAAATAAATGTCATCAGCGCAGGATGATGATTGGTAAATACAGCACTTTTTGCCTGTTCAAATTGCCCAACACTGTCTGGTGACAAAATCCCTGGCCAAAACAGGCTAAGATTAATTGCCCAGCAACTTAAACAAAAAATCACAAGCTTCGAATGGCTTAGATTTTTTCTAAATACGTGCGTTTCTTTGGATGCTTTCAAAAACTCAGGGATTTCCTTAAGCTCGTTCATATCTATGACTTTTTCTTTCAAAGCATTATTTTTAAAAGTCTCTAGCGCTTGTAACATGGACTTAAAAGGAAAGGTATTAAAACTTAAAAGAGATCTTAGCTTGTTTTAGGTAAGTTTTTCAACTTTTCTTGAAAAAAGTGGGTGATATTTTGTTTGAGGCATCTTCTTTTATGTCCTTATATAGAAAATTCTTCCTTATATTTGGGTATTGATATATTAATTTTCAAGGCTGAGCAAGCCTTGAAAACAACAACAGCCTCTCATATGGGGGGGTTTTGTTACAAAAGAGTCTCATAAACTTTAAAGTTCTCCCCTACTCTTTGGACATAGTTTCTGGTTTCTCCGTAAGGAATTAGCTCAATAAAGTCCTCATGATGGTTTAACGTCCTTGGATCTCCGTACTTTTCAATCCATGAGTCAACTGCCCTTTTGCCGGCATTATAAGCCGCTACACTTAAAACCCAATCGCCTTTGTAATAGTCTAATAGATCTTGAACATGGGCACTTCCAAGCTCGATATTATGCTCTGGGCTAAAAAGGTTTTGATATCTTACGTTCCATTTTTTAGCAGTAGCAACAGCCGTTGGCTCCATCATTTGCATCAAACCTTTTGCCCCAGCTGGGCTTAAAGCTTTGGGATCAAAGCGACTTTCTTGGCGCATAATTGCATAACAAAGGGCTTTAAAATTTAAACAATGGTTGCTTGTTCGTAAAACACTATAAGGCGTTGGAAAAGCTTCCTTTGGAAGTGTTGAAAGCGTTGTTTTTTTCGACACCTTCACAACCAAATGAGAATCTCCATAAATTTTAGCCAAAGATAAGACATACTCTTGATCTTTTTGGCTTGAGGCTTCTTGTACAAGTGCTATCAAAAATGATTCCATCATAGAAGGCTTGCCAAGCTTTGCTAACAACTTAATGACTTTGGCATAAAGGTGAGAAGAAAGTTTACTAGGGGGGCTATCATCTTTTAAAAAGCTTAAAGGAGATTTTGTCACTTTTTGACCATAAAAGGTAAAGGGATGCTCCCTAGTTTTTAAAAGCCATTTATTACCCTCTTCGCTACTAGGGGAATAAGATTTATAAAGCCAATAGCCCATACGCGCTTTGGTAATTGGGCTGCCTGCTTTTTCAAATAGCGGGACTAAAATCTCTCTTGCTTGTTCTGGTTTTTTTAAAAATTGAATAAAAATCCAAGCCTTCATCCATTTTGCATGAAAATAAGTTTCTTTGTCTTTGATAAATGAGCTTTCTAAAAGATCAGCAGCCCGTTGATAGTCTTTTTGCTCTAAAAGTCTTCTTGATAAAATATGACGTTCAAGCCACCAACTTTGTGGGTTTTGCTGTTCATGTGCTTGGATTTTATCTTGAAAGGTAGAAAAAATTTGTAAAAGTGTTGTGGTATTTGAGGCTTCTTCGCTTTGTTTTCTAAATGTTTGTAAAAATGTAAGAAGAAGACCTGGATCAAAGGATTTTTCTAAATCTTGTAATGTTTCTTGTGAGCTTGTATTTGAAGGGTTTTCAAGCATTTTGATGCGCTTTAGCTCAATTGCCGTTAAGGATTCTTGGCATACAGTTGCTAAACTTACAGCTTTTTTATAGTCTTGAGCACTTAAAAGCCTATCAATTTTTTGGTGAAAAACAGTTTTTAAGTCCTCCTTAAAACGCGCATAGACTTTTGATAGATCTTGTGCGTCTAAAGATTCATCGTCTAGAAAAAGGGCTTTTTTATTACCATTTTTGTAAGCTGCTACATAAATTTTCCCAGCTAGAGTTTGCGCAGAATTGGTTTCAAAATAGTTTGATAGTTCTTTATCTGTTGCACTTTCAAAGAGCTGCTCTTCTGCTGTTTTTTTTATTTTTGAACTTAAAGGGCAAGAAGGGTTATTTTTAATAAAACTAAGACGCTGCGATAACGAGGCAGTATCTGGACTTGTGCTACTTAAGGTCGCACGGTACCACTGTTTTAAAAAGGCTGCTGCTTGTTTTTCGTCTACATTTAAAGTTGCTTTATCCAATTGATCCAAAAGCGTAGAAGATGAAACGGGTGGTATTTTTTTCAAAACAGCTGGTTTGACTAAGGTCTTTTTTTTCTTTAATACAACTTGTTTTTTAAGCATTTTTTTTGAAGCGGCTTCAAGCGGTAAAACCATACACGATGCAAGCAACATCTTGGCAAAAAGGTCAAAGCGGATTATGGTGGAAAAAATAAAATTCATTTTAGCTGTTCTTGTTTTATGACGTATCCTCAGTTTAGTGGTTCTATGGTAGCATTAGTTACACCTTTTCGAAATGGTCAAGTTGATGAAGCAGCCCTTGAAAAGCTTTTAAATTGGCATCAAGAGCAAGGCACGCAAGCTGTGGTCTTAGCAGGGTCTACAGGAGAAGGTAATCTTTTGACTTTTTCTGAAAGAGCACGCATCTTGGGGCTTGCTCGCGATATCTTGCCAGCAAGCTTTCCTTTGATTGTTGCCTGTGGTCAGCCTTCAACACAAGCAACCCTTGACCATATGAAACAAGCTCAACGTCATGGAGCAGACGCTGCTTTGGTGGTGTCTCCTTTTTACGTAAAACCTAGCCAAGAAGGGTTATGCCAACATTTTGAAACCCTCAGCAATAGCAGCGATCTTCCTATAATCCTTTATAACCATCCCGGAAGAACTGGTGTTGATATCAGTGTCGATACGGTCATTCACCTTAGCCAGCAACCAACCATTGTTGGGATTAAGGATTCTCATCCAGATTTATCAAGGGTTGGTGCTATTAAAAGAAGAGCGGCTCAAGATTTTAGTGTCCTTTGTGGAGATGACCCTGTCACGGCCTCTTATCTTTCCAGTGGTGGGGATGGCTGTATTTCAGTTGTGGCAAACATTGTCCCAAGGCTTCATAGAGAATTCTTAGACGCTTGGGAATCAAAAGAAATGGAGGATTTCCTTTTTATAAGAGATACTCTTTTACCGCTTAATACAGCCCTTTCTCTTGATGGCAACCCAAGCGCTGTTAAGGCAGCGCTCAGTTTAATGGGCAAAATTGAGGACGGCTTAAGACTTCCTCTTCTTCCAGCAAGTGCAAAAACAAAACAAGCTTTGACGTCAGTCTTATCGACCATGGGGCTTTTAGACCAGCTAGAACACCACCCTTTATCTAAAACTGTTAACTTGGGGCTTCTTAGTGCATGAGTACCAAAGCAACCGATAACTACAAAGTAATTGCCGTTAATAAACGTGCACGCTTTGATTATTTCATAGAAGACACCGTAGAAGCAGGTATTATTCTAACAGGCAGTGAAGTTAAGTCTTTGCGCATGGGAAAAGCGAGTATTGCAGAATCTCATGCTGCAGAAATGAGTGATAACGGAAAGCCTTCTTTATATTTACTTAATGCCAACATTAAGGAATATTCTCA
The DNA here is from genome assembly GCA_035291245.1 of Alphaproteobacteria bacterium. Lineage (GTDB taxonomy): Bacteria > Pseudomonadota > Alphaproteobacteria > Paracaedibacterales > DATDSS01 > DATDSS01. The sequence continues at coordinate 4,968 of DATDSS010000017.1, forward strand.
AGCTTCCCATTTCAATCACAGCCCAACGCGTCCAAGAAAACTGTTATTAAGGGGAAGCGAGCTCAATAAACTTTTGGGGTCCATTCGGAAAAAAGGTATGACCGTTGTGCCTATTCAGCTTTATTTCAATCACAAAGGTCTTGTAAAGCTTACTATTGGATTAGGACAAGGTAAAAAACTTCACGATAAAAGAGAGACATCAAAAGAACGTGACTGGAAACGCGATAAAGCTAGAATTTTAAGAAATAACAATAGATAAGTTTTTTTAGCCTTGAAAAAGTTGACTTAACTTAAACAGTATTTTTTAGAAGGATCGCCTAACAAAAGAAAAAGAGCTAAGTAACTTTGGCCCTTATCAAGGTGAGCGTTTTGAGCTATCTCAAAAAAAGCCATAAGAGCCTCATAACGCTCACTTGATTTTTTTGAAACATCTTGCCTTAACCATAAGCTTAAGACTTCGATGCATTCTTCTAAGGCAATATCCCTTTTCTTCAAGATGTCTATCGTTTCTTTTATTTTTGCATGATTTTTTAAAAGGGCTTGATTAAAAAACTCTCTTAAAAGGTTGATATTTTCTTGGGCCCCCTCTTCAAATAATTTTTCTAGTCTCATGGAACGTCCTTGAGAAAGATATAATTGCTCTTGTGAAGCATTTGGATAATCAGCTTTTAGGTCATGTTCCAAAGCCCCAGTAATGGTTAACAACGTGCAACGCGAGCGAATAGTTGGCAACACC
>DATDSS010000018.1:0-12205 GCA_035291245.1 Alphaproteobacteria bacterium
AAGAGTGGTCCCAGTCGTTCCTTTAAAAACTTGTTCCCCTACTTGAAGAGTATAGACATACTGTGAACCGTTTTGTGTAACTGTAAAGTCACGGGCCACCCCTGTAATAAACCCTTGGGAGCTTGCTGCTTTAAAAGGAGTTGTTGAATCAAACGTGTTAGCAGTAATTGTGCCACCACCGGTCATGGTCTCAGCAGCAATTGCTGTTCCTGCTCCTGTAACTGTTCCAGCGCCACCTGTAAATAAAGATACTTGTCCAAGACGAGCTGTTGTTGCGTTTAAGTTAATTTGATTAAGGAGCTGTTGAAGCTCTTTGTCCAACATCGCACGTTGAGAGTCGTCCACACCGTCTGCGTTAGATTGGTTTGAAAGTTCAAGCATACGTTCTAAAACTTTAGAAGAAGATGCAAGCGTTGCTGAGCCTAGCTGAATAATAGAGTCAGCCTGGGATACAGAACGTGCTGCTTGTCCTAAAGATCTGATTTTTGCGCTCAAGATGTCACCGATAGCAGCTTCTGCAGGTGCGTATGCAGGGTTTGCAACACGTGTACCTGATGCCACCGCTTCAGTTGCTTTAATTTGAGCAGAGTTGTTTAATTCTAAATACCTTTTTGCAGACATCGCTCCAGCGTTGGTTGCTGCTGATACTGTACTTGCCATGATGTTCCTCACTTCCTGTGATAATTACATGCACTTCCTGTGCACAACCTTCAAAGGATGCAAAATTCATGCCAAAAGATCAAAAATAAGGTAAAGACGTCTTTAAAAGAACTTAGATATCGATAAAACCTTCATACAACAGCGTTGCTTCACCTGTAAGCCAGAGGTTATCTTGTTTCTTTTCAACAGTTACATCACCACCCAGCATGGAAATTTTTGCCCAGTCTTTAAGAAGTCCCTTGCTATGACAGGCGGCAAAACTTGCCGTAGCGCCGCTCCCACAAGCAGGTGTGATGCCTGTTCCTCTTTCCCAGATATGGATCTCCAGATGTGTATCAGATTTGACACTTACGGCTTCTACGTTGGTGCGATGAGGGAAAATAGGATGTTTTTCCACTACGGGGCCTAAGGTTGGAAGATCTAGCTCCTTAATATCTGTGGTAATATACACAGCGTGAGGATTTCCAATATCAACCCCAATAGGATGTATTTGAATGGCTCTAAGAGGAAGGTTAAGGTCAAAAATTTCAGCTTTGCCCATGTTAATAGAGACCTGATCTTCTGTACAAAGGCAATCAATGATGTTTTTGGTGGTTTGTACCTGAGGCGATCCCAGTAAAAGCGCCACACAGCGCGTTCCATTGCCACACGTATAAGATTCACTCCCATCTGGATTAAAAAACCGTATAAAGGGAATATTTTGCCTAGTATCTATGGTAATCACCTGGTCACAGCCAATTCCATAGCGTCTATTGGAAAGAGATTTAACTTGCAACGGGCTTATTTCTTCATTAAATAAAATAACAAAATCGTTTCCAAGGCCGCATGCTTTTACAAAGTGGACTGTTTTCATTAAAAAGTATCTTTAACCAACCAAGAAGTTGGAAACAGGTTATAGGAGAGCGCAAAAGTAATCAAGCTGGTAATTAAAACGGCAGCCAGTGTTGTTATAATAAAATGCTGTTTTGCTTTAAAGTTTTTTGGAGATCCCCGATAAATATCACTTAAGTGATGCTCTGAAGAACGAGATAGGGGTAAAAGCATAAAAAAGAGTATCCACCAAGTTAAAGAAAAAATAACAAACAGGTGAAATAACGCCACGCGAGCCAATCCTTATTTAAATTGGCGTCCCCAACGGGATTCGAACCCGTGTTGCCGCCTTGAAAGGGCGGTGTCCTAGGCCTCTAGACGATGGGGACTAACAAAAAAATTTATAGCGTGATTTTTGTTGAACTGCAAGAACTTTTTTATTTTTGTATACGTTCACATTATCCAAGACTTAAAATGTAAGGCATCAAAGGGGGGAATTTTAACACTTTATTAATACTTTGAAACTATCTCTTATATTTAAGAAATTATGTATCTCAAAGATGATTTTTAAAATGATGACTATTAACAGGATTTTTTTTACTATTTTACTTTTGGTCGAAAGTATTTTAGCAAAGACCAAAACTCCAGAAATACGCACTTTTTATCAAAATGGGCAGATCTGCGCGGCAAAATACGGTACCATGAGTGTAACTGGCTTATCGATTGAAGACGCCATAGATCTTTATGCCGAGATGGTGGATCAGTGCCTATCGCTTAAGCCATTTGGTACAAATAAAAGGTCTCACTTTCATCCTGAGGCGGTGGCTCTTTTTAAAGAAGATTATTATAAAAAGATTTTGAAAGAAGGCTATGGCATCGTAAGTAAATATGAGCCGGATTTTCCCGTTTTAATTGGTTTTTTAAATACTCAAGGGTTTGATGTTATCGACGATAAAGACGGTTTTGTTACTGTAGAATTTCAAAATCAAAATGTATCTAGCAAAAAAGTGCCAGCTCAAGAAAAGCCGAAAGACAAGCCACTTCATAAAAACCCTTCAATAAAAAAATCCCAGGATAGTGCGAGAGCTCCCAAGTTTTATCATGAAGATGACTTTGAAGATGAAGGAGAGGTTAAAAACTCCTCGCAAAAGCAAGACCATGATCTTAACAAATCTTTAAACAAACTTGGAAAACATTTTATGATATTTACTCAAGGTGTTGAAAAGGAGGTGAAAAAGGGAAAAAAACAAGACCAAGAAAAACTTGATAAAAAGAAAAACTTTACTTTAAGTCAGAATAAAAAAACCTCCTCAGATTCTAGTCTAAATTCAAAGCCGGCTCCAGATAAGCGCCCAGATAAGCGTAAAGATATTCTTTCCCCAGAAGAAGAGTTAGATCAACAATTTTATCAAGATAACCAGAGTGCCCCTACATCCTAAACTCTTCTCGCCAAAAGGTTTAAATCCTTTTAAACTGTAAAAACAACTAACTTTAGGATCCGTTAACGCATGGCTATAAACATATTTATTAATGGTTTTGGACGCATTGGTCGCATGGTTTTAAGAGCACTTGCTGAAAATCCACAAGACTCTATTAAAATTGTTGGTATCAATGATCTTGCCCCCCTTGATACTAACTTACACCTACTTGCTTTTGACTCTATTCATGGCAGGCTTGGTTTTGAAATTGAAAAAAAAGACTCAGGCTTTTCTGTTAAAAATGGATCAAAAAGTTTAGAAAATATACTTTGTACAAGTACAAAAGACCCAAGCGAGCTGCCATTAAAAGACTTAAACGTCGATGTAGTCTTAGAATGTACTGGCCACTTTACAAAAAAACAAGATGCCATGAAACTAATCCAAGCTGGGGCCAAACGCGTTTTGATTTCAGCTCCTAGAGAAGATGCAGACTTTACCGTTGTCTATGGTATCAATCACCAAGACTTAAAAGCTGACCACCAAATTATTTCAAATGGTTCTTGTACGACAAACTGTTTGGTGCCTGTTGCGCATGCTCTTCATAATACTGTGGGGATTGAGTATGGTTACATGACAACAATTCACGCTTACACAGGTGATCAAAGGCTTGTGGATACGGCTCATAACGATTTACACCGCGCAAGAGCTGCTGCACAAAGCATGATTCCAACCTCAACGGGTGCTGCAAAAGCTGTTTCAAAAGTCTTACCTGATCTTAAGGGAAAGCTTGATGGAACAGCTATTCGGGTTCCGACTGCCAACGTGTCGGTTGTTGACTTTACATTTACAGCCAAAAAATTGACCTCTATAGAGGAAATCAACGGTTGTTTTGAAAACGCTTCTAATGGTTATTTAAAAGGTATTTTAGGTATTAATAAACTCCCCCTTGTTTCTATTGACTTTAATCATCAACCACAAAGCTCTATTGCAGATCTGACCCAAACTCAAGTCATTGACGGAAAATTTTGTCGCGTTCTTTCTTGGTATGACAACGAATGGGGGTTTAGCAATCGCATGATTGATGTTTTGAATATTATGTAAATGTTAAATTAAAGCAAAGATTTCAGGCGTGTTTCTTGAGATCTTTCAGGCTAAAATAAACACAGTTCTTAGATCAAAGGAATTTTTATGAAATCAACTATTTTTTTAAAAACTTTTTTAGTTTTATTCACGCTTTTTATAAAAATCGGTGACGTTTTTGCAGCATGTACAACATTAAACGGCATGCAAATCTTAAAAGGCAGCCCTTCTTATAACTGTTTAGAAATGGACGGTTCTTTAACTTTCGATAAGCTTACTGTTGCAACTTTCTTTAAAGTAGACGGGACTGCAATGGGAAAAGAGTTGGTGTGCCAGTCTTTTGAAGCAAATGGTGCGTTGGACCTTCAAAAAATGCGTTCTAACACGGATAATAAACCTGTTGAAAATGGTGTTGTGTATGGTGCATTAAGTGCTAAGGATGTTTTTGTCTCTTCTTTAAAAGTAGAAGGCGCTTGCAGCTTAGAAAACTCTAAAATCGAGACCTTAGAGGTAGCTGGAGCTTTCTTGGCAGATCAAGTCGACGTTTCAAAAGAGGCAAAAATAAGTGGCGCTCTTGATGCGACAAAGTCTAAATTTTCATCCCTAGAAATCCAGTCAACAGATGTCGTCTTAAGGGATTGCGACGTCACATCAGATATTTTTATTAAAAAAGATCCAAAAGATAAAGAGCAAGTTTTAAAATTAAAAGGCCACACCAAAGTCTTAGGAAAAATCACCTTTGAATCTGGTAAAGGAACTCTTGATGTAGACTCTACTGTAGAGCTTAAAAATGAGGTGGCTGGAGCCTTAAAAGGCCAAAAAACCTCAAAAAATTAAAGGTTTCACTCCTAACATAAGGTAGCTTTAAAAGAGGAGAGGTATCTCTTCTTTGAACTTACCACTTTAAATCCCCTTGCTCTTTTTAAAGCTCTGCCTTGCTCTTTCGAAATCCCCCCCGGCTCAAGGTTTTTCAAAAACTCATCAGCAATTCCCACTGTGTCTTGTACCAAAGCTATAGAGTCATGCGTAAAAACAATAACCCATAAATTTTTTCTTCTTTTTGAGGCTTTCAAGAGTTTTTAAGCGGGAATGTCTGGGGTTTGAAGGTTAACGGGCAGATTAGTGACCCATATCCCTTGTGTTGTTTTTCCTCTTTTGGTTTGGGTAAAACTGACGGGCAGTCACAAGACAGTCTTGCTTTGCGTCGTTCAAAGGGACGTCAAGCATATAGTCATAGATGCAGCCCCGCCCACTGCGACCGTCCCTTTAAAACCTGTCTTATCCTCTAAAGGGGCTTCATTAACCCAATCTGTTAGGTATTGATGGTCATTTTCTTTGCAGACTAATATGAAGTTTAGATTTTCAAAGTTTGAAATTTTACTAGCATTGTAATGAAATGACATTGTTATGTGCCCAAATCAGAACAAGCACTTGAAATGCATTCTTTCATGCATCTTCTTTAACTCTGACAAGATATGATCTATAAGTTTGCTAATATCATCGCATCTATTTGGGTGGTTTTGAGAGTCTGATCGCTTAAGAAGGTCAAGCAAAGATGATAAATTCAATAAATGTATAGTAGTGCGCCAATGAGCGGGTAATTTTATGCTATTTTTTTCCAGAGCATCTATAAATGTATTTTGAAATTCAAGTGGCATTTTATGGGCATATCTAAGCATATTCGCAACGTCCCAAAGATAAGCCCCAGAAAAAGCAAATTCCCAGTCTAAAATGCCACTTACAACCCAAGCGCCGTTAATTTTGTCTACTAAAATATTAGCAGGATCAAAGTCACCGTGAACAAGGCAGTGTTCATTGTCAGTGGGAAATAAGTACGCGTACTGCTCTATAGCTTTTTGGATTTTTGAAATCACCTCAGCTGATAACACAGATAATACAGTGCTGTGAGTCAAGCAATCTTGTACAAATTTTATAACATCAGTGGATTCATAGGGTATCACATCCAAGTCTTTGTTTAAAAATCCGGCTCTTGAAAATTCATGCGCTGTAATTTTTGAGAGAATTTTGCCTACCTCATGCATGATTGCGCTCAGATCATGCGGAGTATCACCCAGTAAAAGATCTCGAAGAGATAGCCCTTGCATAAACTCTGTAATGGCAAAGTGATGCCCTTCAACTTCGCCTATATAATGTGTTAACGGTACCGGAACGATTTTTCTTAATAACTCTGCTAGTTTTTGTTCTCGATAAGCAGCCTCCTTATCGCGCAAATAAACACGCAAAATCAGCGGGTTCTTATTATTTTCCAGTTGAATTTTATAATTAAGATTGGCGCATTCACCAGAAATCAATTCAATTAATGCTAGTTTTTGATCAGGATAAGCGCGGCTTAACATTTTCTCATGCCAGCCATCTGGTAATTGATATGTAACGCTTGTTTTTTCCCAGTTCGCTTTAAACATTACAAGCCCCGCTTTAAAAAGATACAGCTAGAATTTTGAGTATAACTTGGTCTCTCGAAATCCACTACGCACCCCAATTCTTTCATAGAATGCCCCGTTTCTAAAGTGCAATTAATATATTGAAATGTTGGAGGTTTTAAAAGCTTTTCAGTTGGAATTTCATTAAGAGGCTGTTTGAAAAGTAAAATTTGCGGTAAATCAATAGTAAATTTTTCGAAAAACTAACAAAGAAGGGGCTACCCTAGTGATCTTACCAATAAACAATGGTCACTTATAAAATTTTTTTTTAAACAAAAAAGAAAGTTTGGAACACCCCTCACAAACACCTGGCGAGGAATCGTAAATTCAATACTTTACATCACTAAATCTGGCTGCCAATGGAGGATGTTGCCTAAGGATTTTCCTTGTTGGAGCACGGTTTACTATTACTTTCAAAAATGGGATAAAGAAGGGATTTTGGAAAAAGTACTAGAGGTTTTAAATGAAAAAGACCGCCTAAAAACAGGTAGATCCAAATCCCCTAGTCAGGAAATCATCGATTCCCAAATCCCAAAGTGTAAAAACGCAATACTGTAGCGACGAGCTAGGTATTCACGGTGGAAAAAAAATCAAAGGTCGTAAACGTCATATTGTCTCTGATATAAATGGTAGCTTACTTCACGTCAACGAGCACGTACTATCCATGATACAAAAAAAGCGCCTGAAATCCTTGATGTAGTTAAGGAAAAATTTGGTATGATCAAAAGGTTTTGCGCTGATGGAGGGTACAGGGGAACAACTACTGAGTATGTAGAAAAAAACATGGGGTTAACAATCTAAATATCAAAGAAAATCAAGGTTGGTTTTGCAGTTATCGCAAAAAGACGGGGGCAAAAAGAACCCGTGCTTGGGTGAATAATTCCAGACGACTTGCGAAGGATTTTGAAATTTTAACAAGGAATGCTGAAAATTTTATTAGTATTTCTATGATTTCGGTTATGCTTGACAGGTTCGCTTAAATACTTTTCAAACAGGTTCTAAGATATTTTAGCAATTTTTTTAAACTCTTTATGCTCCGCTTAATCATCTTTTCTTTCTAAGGATCTCATGAGTTTTTAAGCAGGAGGGGCTTGAAAACAACTAAAAATACTCTGGCTATAGAATTTTATCAAGAGTATAGTAATACTCTCTCCTTTTCAAATGTAGCTTAGGTTTAGGTACCTTGAATTATGATTTATCCGTTACTTTATGAGACCTATCAAAATGAGCAAAATCCCCTTGCGTTAAGGTCACAGTTTACGCCTGCAGGAGATCAACCTCAAGCTATTAAAGAACTCACTAAGGGATTTCAAGATGGTCTAAAAGATCAAGTATTACTTGGGGTAACGGGATCTGGTAAAACATTTACCATGGCTAACATCATACAAAATCTGCAAAAGCCAGCTCTTATTTTAGCGCCCAATAAAACACTTGCAGCGCAGCTTTATGGAGAGATGAAAGAATTTTTTCCTAATAATGCTGTTGAATATTTCGTGTCGTATTATGACTATTATCAACCAGAAGCTTACGTTGCAAGAACTGATACTTATATTGAAAAAACCTCTGCTATTAACGAACAAATCGATCGCATGAGGCATAGCGCAACACGTTCTCTTTTAGAGCGTCGCGATACCGTGGTTGTGGCAAGTGTCTCTTGTATTTATGGTATTGGAGGTGTTCATACCTATGCCGAGATGACGCTTTGTTTAGAAAAAGCTCAAGAAATTGATAAGTCAGAGCTTCAAAAACGTCTGACGGAGCTTCAATACAAACGAAACGACCTTGCTTTTGTAAGGGGGACCTTTCGCGTTAAAGGCGACAGTGTTGAAATCTTTCCCTCTCATTATGAAAATAGGGCTTGGCGCCTGAGTTTTTTTGGCGATGAAATTGAAACCATTTATGAGATTGATGTTTTAACAGGCGATAAAATTGAATCCTTAGAAAAAATTTATGTTTTTGCTAATTCCCACTATGTAACACCTGGTCCTACCCTTGCTCAGGCGATCAAAGACGTTAAACTTGAACTTGATCAGCATTCAAAATTTTTAGAAAGTCAAAATAAGCTTTTAGAACAGCAACGAGTCACTCAGCGGACTACTTTTGATCTTGAGATGATGGCAGCTACTGGAATGTGTAATGGTATTGAAAATTATTCAAGATTTTTAACGGGAAGAGCTCCAGGAGAGCCACCCCCAACGTTATTTGAATATCTTCCCAAAGATGCACTCTTAATTGTGGATGAAAGCCACGTAAGTGTCCCTCAAATAGGGGGCATGTTTAACGGTGACAGGGCAAGAAAACAAGTGCTTGTGGATCATGGGTTTAGGTTGCCGTCTTGCTTAGACAACAGGCCCTTAAAATTTGCAGAATGGGAAGCCCTTAGGCCTCAGACTTTATTTGTCTCTGCAACACCAAGTCCTTGGGAATTGGAAAAAACCCAAGGTGTCTTTAGTGAACAACTTATAAGACCAACAGGGTTGCTTGATCCGGTTTGTGAAGTAAGGCCTTGCACAAATCAAGTGGATGATCTTATGAATGCCGCTAAAGAGTCTATTGAAAAAGGGCACAGGGTACTTGTTACCACCTTAACTAAAAAAATGGCAGAAGCCTTAACAGATTATTTAAACGAGTGTGGCTTAAAAGTAAAATATATGCATTCTGATATTGATACCCTTGAACGCATTGAAATTATTCATGGGTTACGACTTGGTAACTTTGACATCTTAGTAGGGATTAACTTACTTAGAGAGGGGCTTGATATCCCAGAATGTGGACTTGTTGCGATATTGGACGCCGATAAAGAGGGCTTTTTACGGTCTAAGACGTCTCTTGTGCAAACTATTGGCAGAGCTGCTAGAAATAGCGAAGGAAAAGTCATTTTATATGCCGATCGTCTGACGCAGTCTTTGACCTATGCTCTATCAGAAACAAAGCGCAGAAGAGAAAAACAAGAGGCCTATAATAAAGAGCACGGCATTACGCCAACCACCGTTAAAAAACACCTAAACCAAGCAGTTGTAAGAGAAGAGGCCTATAATAAAGATTCTAAATCTTCCAAAAAACAAGGGTTTTTGAAACAAGATCCAAAATCCTTAACAGATGCCCAAAAGGGAAACTACCTCTTGAAGTTAGAGAAAAAAATGTTTGAAGCAGCTGGCAATTTGGACTTTGAACAAGCAGCTGCCCTTCGTGATGAGATTAAAAAATTAAAACAAGACATTTAGGAGTGGGACAGAGGCAACCTCATTAAAATTTTACAATTTAGAAAGCTCTTGTTGGGAAGAGATAAGGGTGTAGTCAAGCTTTTCGTACAGATGAGCCAGTTGAGACGATAATTCTTGTGCATTATCGGTAATTTGGCTTGCTGTTGTTGAGGCATCACTAGCTACAGTGGTGATTTGAGCAATATTATTAGCAACAGCGTTGGTGCTTTGAAAAACATTTTGGACATTGTGGGCAATTTCTTGAGTAGCGGATGTTTGCTCTTGAACAGCTGTTGCAATTGCTTCTGAGACTTGGTTTATTTCAGTGATAATAGAGCTGATCCTATGAATGGCGCCTACTGCATCTTCTGTTGCTTTTTGAATAGATTGTATTTGAGCCGATATATCATCTGTAGCTTTTGCCGTTTGATTGGCAAGGTTTTTAACTTCTCCTGCTACAACTGCAAAGCCCTTACCGGCTTCTCCTGCTCTTGCTGCTTCGATTGTGGCGTTAAGAGCTAGTAAGTGTGTTTGGTTTGCAATATCTTGAATAAATTGCACCACGTCATTAATACGGTTTGCAGCTGTTGCTAAACTGTTGACGCGAGAGTCGGTTTCAGCAGCAGCCCGTGTTGCTTGATTGGCAACTTGAGCAGAGTGGTTAACTTGTCTGCTGATTTCTGCAATAGAGGCGGATAATTCTTCAGCAGCAGAAGCAACCGTTTGAATATTCATGGTTGTTTCTTGAGAAAACCCATGAACTTTAAGCGCTTGCTCTCCTGTTTGTTGTAAAGTTCCAGACATGGCTTTAGACTGTTGATGGACATTATTTGCAATAGAGGTTGCTTGACTTAAGATGTCTTTTACATTGTGTTCAAGATTTTCAGAAAGCGACACGACCCAGCGTTTTTTATCCAAAGAACTTTGATTTTTTGTTTCTTCCACCCTGTTCTCCAGGGTTAAAAGCTGTGTTTTTAAAGACAAAACTTCTCCCATGCTTGCGCAAACGTCATGGATATGCTTTTCAAAAACAGAAAATTCTTCTAAAGAAGGATCTTGGCCTTCTTTTAACGCTTTTAAAAGTGTTTCAACCTGATCAACTGTAAACCCTTTTGAAGAAGTCTTTTTTCTTCTTAATAAAAGACCTGCAAGCAAAAGAACAAGCCCTACTAGGCCTAATAATGCAAAAAAATTGGATGAATCAAGCATTCTTTAAAACGCAGCTATGGGTTACCTTACTTTTATAACCTTAGGGGCAAAAGATTAAAAATAAGTTAAGATTTTAAAAAAAAAGCTTTAAAAAATCTTTTGGTTAAAAAATAGTTTTACAGGGAAAAATTTTAACACTTTTTTATTTTATTGGAGGCAGGCTATTAGTGCCCCTTCAATCCATTTAAATAATCTTTTGCGCTCATTGGTTTTGAGTTTTCTTTTTGTAAGACCTTTATGTTCAGGCTTTTTGTTTGACAGGCAACCGTTAAAGGAGCATCAATTATCTCCCCGCACGGTCCATTTTTATCAACAACTGTTACCTCTAAAAGTTTTACCCGTTCTTGGTTTAAGGTACACCACACACCAGGCCAAGGGGAAAGTGCCCTTACTTTTCTTTCAATAAGGCTTGCATCCTCATGAAATGATACCTCTGCTTCTGTTTTTGAAAGTTTTGACGCATAGGTAATACCCTGTGTTGGTTGAAAAACAGGGGTCAAGCCTCCTTTAAAATACTCTTTTAAACAAAAGCCAATAGAGTCATTTGCCAAATGTTTTAGCTTATCATGCAACGTAGCAGCCGTATCTGTTGGTGTAATGGCTATGTCTTTACACAAAATCATGTCTCCTGTATCAAGGCCTTCATCCATTTTCATAAAAGTTATTCCTGTTTGAGTATCTCCTTGTAAAATGGCACGTTGTATAGGGGCAGCTCCTCTAAACCTGGGCAAAAGGGAAGCATGAACATTCACACAGCCCTTTAAAGGAGATTGCAATATTTCTTTGGGAAGCAACAATCCATATGCCGCTACAACAGCTATATCTGCCTTATAAGAATCAAATAGCTCTTGCTCTTCTTTGTTTTTAAGGCAAACAGGTGTCAACACAGGTATATTATGTTTTTGAGCAACCTCATGAACTGGGCTTAGGGTAACTTTGTGACCTCTTCCTTTTGGCCTTGGGGGTTGAGAATAAACAGCCACCACTTCAAAGGTGTTATCATCTAAGAGAGTTTCTAAAATAGAAGCTGCAAAATCTGGCGTCCCCATAAAAATCAATCGCATGAGCACAATTCTTTAGTGTTAGTATGTTTTAAACCCTACAAAAGATAAATCTTTATTTCAACTGATAGTTGTGGCGGCCTGGGAGTTAATGCTGAGTTATTTTTAGATTAACTTAAACGATCTCTCAACAATTCTACTGAGGCAAGATTTTTGCTTATTTTCCTCTAACCTTCCACAGGAATTTTTCTGATGCAGCAGCTTTAGCTTTCATTAAGGGGATTTCATTAAGGGGATTTCGCTCTTCGCCCAGTACACAGAGCATCGGGGACCTTTCCACCATTTGCGCATATCTCGCCCTTTATTCAGGGCATCACTTTTTA
>DATDSS010000019.1:0-3924 GCA_035291245.1 Alphaproteobacteria bacterium
GCAAATGGGCTCTTGCTGTTTTAGTGAAACTGAAAGAAAAGCCCCAACAATCCATTAAATCTCTGATGCGCAAAAATGCTATGTCCTTTAAACATCTCGCCAACTCTGTCAAGAAAATTCTTCGTGCGTAGGCCCTGCCTTGGGATCTTGTGTATGCATCGCTTACGTGTGAAATTGTGGTATGATCAACAGCACCTGAGGTAACTATTTCATAAATAGTATTATCTGGTCTTGTAAACTTATTCAGACCCGCGTAAGTCTGTGTGGATAAGTCAACTGTGTAGTCATTTGCAGTAGAAGAAAATGTGTAACCCTTTTTTTCTGGATGTAAAAAATCGCCTAAAATATTCTTTTTTACGCCTTTTTGATACAGAGGGACTTCACTCAGATTTTTGCCTAAAGCTTATCAACAGAATTCCAATCACGCCCAAACTTATCAAAACATCTGCAATATTAAAAGCAGGCCAGTGGTAAGATTTATAGTGAAGATCTAAAAAGTCTACAACAGCTCCATAAGCATACCTATCCCAAATATTACCAACAGCCCCTGACAAAATAAGCGTATAGAAAAACTTTTGAAAATAGCAGGTGGCTTTATAAAACCAATACCCCACGATTACACACAAAACAACTGCAATAAGAATTAAAAGATAAGTTTGATAAACCTCGCCTGCCCTTAAAAAACCAAAGCTCACCCCTTTATTCATGACAAAGCTGATGTTAAAAACATCGCAAACGGCAAAAAGCTCCTGATTTTGAAAGAGCTTTATAGCCCAGTTTTTAGCCACCTGATCAGCTGCAATACCAATAAAAAATAAAAGAGCAAGTAAACCGTTTTTCATTTTTTAATCCTTATTTAACAACGCTTTTGCAACGATTACAGAGCTTATGTCCTTCTTGTTGGTTGGTTTCTACCTCGGTTAAGACCTTCCAACACCTGTCACACTTTTCACCATTTGCTAGTTGCACGATAACACCAATGTCTTCATCTTCAAGAGTAAAGGCACCTGCAGGCGGTTGAGCTATAATAACTTGAGCGTTAGACGTTATACAAAGTTCGCTTAAGTCTACATCTTTTAAAAGCTGCTTCCAATTGGAGTTGACATAGACTACTACTTGAGCTTGGAGGCTGGACCCTATGGTTTTTGCAGCTCGTTCCACTTCAAGAGCCCCGGTAATAACCCGGCGAACTTTTCTAAGCTCTTCTACAAAAGTAAAGACTTTTTCATTAGCCCATACCTCATCAGGAGTTAGGAACTCTTCTAAGTGGATACTTTTTCCGTCACATCCATAACGTGTGGTATAAGCTTCTTCTGCTGTAAAAGATAAAACAGGGGCAAGCCACCTGGTTAAGTATTCAAACACATAGTGCATGACAGTTCTGGCACTTCTTCGTGTAAGCGTATCTTTGTCATCGCAGTACAAGCTGTCTTTTCTGCAGTCAAAGTAAAAAGCCGATAAATCGGAACTGCAAAATGTATGAAGGCTAGCGTAAAAGCTCATGACGTCAAAAGACTCCAAAGCCTTATCAAAAGCCTTGCTTAGCTCTTGTAAACGATAGAGAACCCATTTTTCAAGAGCAGGTAGTTCTTCATAAGAGACGAGCTCTTCTTGGTTAAAATCTGATAAAGCTCCAAGTAGATATCTAAGTGTATTTCTAAACCTTCGATAGAGGTCTTCTTGGTGTTTTAAAACATCCTTACCAATTCTTACATCATCACTATAATCAACGCTTGCTACCCAAAGTCTTAGGACGTCTGCTCCCATTTGTGAAATTATCTTTTCAGGGGCAACCACATTTCCCAAAGACTTTGACATTTTAAAGCCTTTTTCGTCTAAAACAAACCCGTGTGTACAAACAGATTCAAAAGGGGCTTGTCCTTTTGTGCCACAAGACTCTAAAAGGGATGCTTGAAACCATCCTCTGTGCTGGTCTGAGCCTTCTAAATAAAGAGAGGCAGGCCAGCTAAGGTCTGGGTGAGAGGTAAGCGTAAACGCGTGGGTACAGCCGCTATCAAACCAAACGTCTAGAATATCTATGACTTTTTCATAGTCGTTTGCATCATAGTCCTCTTTTAAGAAGTGGCCAGCGTCTTTTTCAAACCAAACATCAGCGCCTTCTTGAGCAATCGCCTCCACAATACGATTTTGAACGGCTTTGTCTCTTAAGGCTTCACCCGTTAGCTTGTTTACAAACACACAAAGTGGCGTTCCCCAGGCGCGTTGTCTTGAAATACACCAGTCGGGACGTTGTTCGACCATGGCTTTAATACGATTTTTACCTTGAGGAGGGAACCAGTTTACTTCTTCGATGGCATTTAAGGCTTTTTCTCTTAAATCGTTTTTATCAACAGAAATAAACCATTGTGCGGTTGCCCTATAGATAAGGGGAGCCTTGGACCTCCAAGAATGGGGATAGCTGTGGCGAATTTGAGTGTTATGAAGGAGGTTTCCAGAACTTTTTAAATCTTCGATAATGGTTTTATTGACTTTAAAGATATGAAGACCTGCATACTTTGTAACACTTGGATGATAGGTTCCATCTGCTAAAACAGTTTCTGGAACCTCTAAACCATATTCTTTGCCAAGGGCGAAGTCTTCTAAGCCATGGCTAGGAGCTGTATGAACTAGACCTGTTCCAGACTCAAGGGTGACGTGGTCTCCTGGAAGTAGTGGCACTTCAAAAGTATAACCATGATCTTTCAAAGGGTGAGAAGCAATAACACCTTTTAAAAGCTTACCCTCAAAAGTCTTAAGAGTCTTAAAGGTTTTTTCAACCGCTTTTGCAAAGTCTTTTACTAAGGCTTCACCAACCACAAAACGCTTTTGGGTATCAAGATCTTCTAAAAGAGCGTATGTTTCATTTTCAGCGTACGCAATAGCACGGTTAGCAGGAAGTGTCCAAGGCGTTGTTGTCCAAATAACAAAAGAGGCCCCTTGTAAAAAGTCATGTTGAGATGTCTTAGTCTCAAAGGCCACATAAATGGAGTCTGATGTTTTATCGTGATATTCCACTTCAGCATCAGCAAGGGCCGTCTTTTCCACAACGGACCACATAACGGGCTTTAGCCCCCTATAGAGGCTGCCATTTAGTAAAAACTCACTAAGTTGCTCAGCAATTTTACTTTCGGTTTCATAAGCCATGGTTGAGTAAGCGTTATCAAAATCTGCAATCAGTCCTAAGCGCTTAAACTCTTCTTTTTGAATAGCCGTCCAATTTTCAGCAAAGTCCCTGCATTCTTTTCTAAATTCTTTCATGGGGACTTTTTCTTTATCTAAACCTTTTTCTTTATAGGCTTCTTCGATTTTCCACTCAATAGGAAGCCCATGACAGTCCCAACCAGGCACCAAAGGTGCGTCATAGCCCTTCATTTGGTAAGACTTAACAATGATATCTTTTAAAATACTGTTTAAAGCGTGTCCAATATGAATATGACCATTGGCATAAGGAGGTCCAAAGTGCAAAATGAACTTTTTCTTGCCCTTACTTTTTGCTCTTAATTTTTTGTAAAGATCCAAGTCCTTCCAATAGTTTAAAAAATCTGGTTCACGTTGAGATAAATTCGCCTTCATAGAAAAAGACGTTTGGGGTAAAAAAACAGTACTTTTGTAATCCATTTGTTAAGTCGGTATAAAATGTAAGAATTATTTTAATTAATACTTATTTGTAGGACCTTTGGGCTAAAAGTGTCAAATACTAAACAAAAGTGGCATAGTAAAAGTTCCTAAGACTCTTTTGATTAAATTTAAGTGCGCAGACTCAAAACTATTCCTCCAGTCTTAAAAACAGGGCTCTGATCTTAATTATTTACCAAGAAAAAGTATAAAACCAAAGATCAATAACGCCAAAGCTTGAAAAGTTATGCGCAACTGCATAGCTTTATTACCGTACTTTTCGTTGAAAGCTCCCCCTTTAAAAAGACT
>DATDSS010000020.1:0-19746 GCA_035291245.1 Alphaproteobacteria bacterium
CTCCTTCTAAAAGAGCAGACGTCACATCCGCTTGATGAGCAAGGGAAGGAAGAGAGACCACTGTTTTAGAATCACCAGAATTTTTGGAAATAATGCTTCCAGTGAGCGTTAAAAACATTTGAGCAAGATCTTTGTCATTACCAATAAAACTTAAATCTTTAATGACTTTCCAAGCGATGTTGTACTCACCAACAAGCGTGTTTTTATAACCACTGCCATCTTTTTTGGATAAGACGTCGTTTCTTTTACCACCAGAGTTGCACTCGTGTTTGGCTGCTGCATAGTCTTTAAACATCCCAGAAGAAGAGGCAATGGACTTACAAACGTGTTCAGAAGCTGCTTCACTTTTTGGCCAAACAGATCCAACCATGGTTGCTGCCGTTTCACAAGAATTGATGTTCATGCTGTTTATTTTTTGAGCCAAATTATTAAGCTCATTAATGGTGTTATAAAGTTGTGGGCTCATACTTTGAAGGCTTAACATAAAGGCATAAGAGCCGGCATTGGAGCCAATAGCACGAAGCGCATTTACAAGTTCTTCTTTTTGAATAAAAGAAAAAGCGCCATTAAACATGTCAATTCCGCCACACCCTGCTTTAATGCTGGGAAGTTGAATGGTGGCAAGTTGAATATTGCGAGGTTTAGACCTAGCCACAATAGATCCTCCTGTGTAATACCCTGCTGCTTGATCTTTAAAAGAACCTGCTTCTGTGACATTAGAATTCATGCCAAGACGATCAAAAAATCCACTCAAATCCCCTTTAAGATCAGCAAAAGAGGTAGAGAGGGATAAGACACAACCTAGAAAAATCCGTCTCATTTTTTATCTCCTTGGTTAATTGCTTTGTAAGCAGAATTTGATTTTTCGATTGGTTTTACCATTTGAACCATTCTGGTTTTCATCTCTTCTAAGCTTGCAAATCCGCGAACAAACGGAATCACTTCCTTTGTGTTGGGGTTGACTGCAAACACACTTGGAACGGTTTTTACGCCTAGATTTTTGGCACTTCCATTATCAGGAGCTGCATCTTCAAAGCCTTCTATGGGTTCTCCATCAACTGAAATTCCAAGAACATCAAAGCCATAAGCGCTTGCAAATTCCTTAACCAGGGGAGCTAACTTATGGCAGTACGCGCAATCTGATCTAAAAAAGAAAAAAAGCCCATACTCTTTGGCAACTTCTTTTAAAATTCCCGTCGTCTCCTCTTCTTTTTTCTCATAGTATGTACTTTGCGCAGCTTGGGTTTGAGGGTACAACTGAGAATCATCAAGTTCTGGTGTGTTATAGACAACTTTCATCCAAGTTTTGGAAAACAGGTCACTTTGATCCATCCACCGGTGTTGATATTCTTGATAACTTTTGACATTTTCAAAAGTGGGATTGAGGAGTGCTAAATGAAGGCGACTTTTGAGCTCTTTTTGAACCGCTTTAAACACCTGGGTGGGGGTTAAAACAACTGTGGCCGTGATCTTTTGGGGAGCTTCTTTTGGCTTTCCCTTTAAGGCTTTGGGGTCTTCTTTTTTGGGTTTTACCTCATACCAATGCCAGCCTCTGGCATGATCTTCAAAAAAGCCAGCTTGGGCGTGAGTGCTTAAACAACTTATTAAAATTTTAGTAAAAATTGACCTCATTTTTTTCCCTCTTGCTTTAATTTTTGTTTGTATACCTCAAGTTTTGAGGAAAGCGATTCATTTAACGTGCTGTTTAAAACGCTCATGTTGGGGGTTTTATAAGCACTCATGGTACTTTCATAAAGTTCGGATAAATTCATGGCATCAAAGTTAAGTCTTGAGAGTTCATCCACTGTAAAACCACCACAACTTGGACCTTCCGCTGTTCCAAAGTTTTTGCCAAGTTGGGCTCTTCCTTGTTCATGAAAAAGGCGCGCCATTTTAGAGGTAAAGCAACAAAAGCTTGTTCTTTTGGAAACACAAATGCCTGCAATTTTTTTGGAGCAATAGGTCCCAACATGAATGCAAAGGCGTTTTGCTCTTTTCATTGCCAACTCTTTTTCATCAGAAGAACACTCAGCTAGTCCTAAGTTTTGCCCCCATTTTTTAGAAGTCACGCAACAATCCTTAAAACCAAGCGGATTTTTAGAGCACTCCATGGCTTTTCCTGTAAAAACGGTTGGACCAGAGGCAATGGTTTTTTGCATTTCTCTTAGAAGGGCCATCTTTGTAATAGCTGTTGCCATGTCTTTATTAGGATCACTAGCAGGACCTTTAAGGGAGCCATCGGATCCAAAAATGCCGTCCAAGCCTTTCCTTTTAACGTTTGTTTTGACGGTTTTTACAGGACACTTATAGGTTTTTTCATAAGAGATACAGACATCACCCATCATTTCTTTACATTTGGAGGACACTTCTGTGCAGCCTTTTTTACGAAGGGCCTTACAAGTATTTGGACGCTCAGCTAAACAAGAATAGGTGTAAGCTTCCCCCCAATGAGATTTTGTGACCTGTTCGCCTTGAATGATTTTGGTAACATTTTCTTCCAAGAGTTCTTTTTTAACGTAAGAACACATACCTTCATCAGCCTGGGATTCTAAGGCCTCACAGCTATCAATCCATTCGTCTTTTGTTTCTTTTACTACTTTTGGGATGGTTCTATAATTGCTTCTACACCCTGGGGAATGCGACCAATGATGCATGCGACCTCTTCTTTTCTCTTTATGCACTGGACAGTCCAGCCAATGGTAAACCCATGCAGGCGTTATCTCTAATTCCACCACCCGTGTTTTGTAACAAGTCTTTTCAAACTCATCGCGTCCTTCTTCACAGGTGCTTGTGATATATTCTGTAATCTCTTCGCTCTCTTCTTCGAGTTCCTTCGGGTCTTTGTTTTTAAACACTTCAAACAAGGGATCATTCTCAGGATCGATTTTATAGTGACCATTTTTTGAGGATTCTGTGATCGTTTGAGAAGCTATATTTTGGCTTTTACTTTCCATAATTTTTTGTGAATCAGTAAGGTCTGCCTCACTTACACTAAAGTTTTTAGAACTCTCATAATTTGGAAGGATAGAGGGGTTAAAACTGGGGCCTTTTAGTTCTTTTGCAGTATTTCTCCCCTCTTCATAAGATTTTTCCATATTTGGATGAGAGGCATTTAACAACACCAAAAGAGCCAAAAGTGTTCTCATGAGCCCACTCCACAGCCAAGCACTTCTGGTAACTCTTCTTCATTTTTTGTTGCGCATTTTTCTGTAGCTTCTCCTTTTAAAGAGTTCAAATGCTCTTTAGCCAGGGCTTGGTTTTCACCCGTTTTTTCTATTGCTTCAAGTGCATATGATAAAGAGACATTCCCTTTTAAAAGATCTTTTTTATCCTTATTCTCCACCATAAACGTTGGAACAACCTTAATGTCATTTTCTTCAAAGGCTTTTGGATCGATGTCTACTACTATTCCAAGCTCTTTAAGTTTTAGGGCTGTGTCTTTAAAAGAGTTATTTAAAAGACCTTTGATTAAGAGCTTTCCTTTTGCTTTTGAGACGTCTTTATACAGGATTTTAAGATCCCCCTCATTCATGGAAAAAGAGATAAAAACCTTTAAATCTGCATAAGAAGAAAGGCTTAAAAGCGCCACAAATGCTAGAGTTTTTAAAATAAGCAGCAATTTCTTTTCCTCCATATCAGATAGCAAAAATCCTCAGACGTAACGGGTACTTCAACGCCTGCCCCCCAAAAAGTGGCAGTACGTCCAAAGGGATGACAGCCGTTATTGGTCATTGGGGTTGGAAAAACCATTTGGGTTTTGTATTGGGTTTTTTTCATTAAAAACATGGGGTATTTATCGCATAACCCCTCTTTTCCAGTGGTGCCATAAGCAACACCAAGGCGGTGCATGAGCATGAGTAATCTTTGGGTGATAAGAAGGCTGGAACTGACTCCTCCCACATGGTGGGCAATACTTCCAGTGAGCGGATAAATTCCACCATGACAGCCTGCACACCAAAACAGTGTGTCTGATCCAAAACCTACAGTGGACAAGGCACAGTCTCCAGCACAAGCCAGTTGAGCTAAAGGATTTGCAAATAAAACCACTTCAGGATTTAGGATAAAATTACCGTCATCGTCATCCCAAAAGGGATCAAATTCGCTTAAAAAGGCAACATCAACTGAAGCTTTTTCTAAACAAATAAAGTCTGTTAAAAGTTCCAACCAATAGATCAAAGGGTACACATAATAATGAGTGTGATAAAAACCGTGACGCATCGTAGAAGAATCACCATGAGTGGAGCTGTTGGTACCTTTTTGACGGTCCCTATTCATCAATTGGAGCCCTCCCATTCCAACCAAACAAAAAGCCTCACGCGTTACATCAACAAGACGAACTGGCTCCCAAAAAGAAATTGGAATGCCTGGTACTGGCATTTTGATACCGCCAACATCTCTTAAACATTGGCATAGGAGTTGCTTAACTTCGCCTGAATCTTGCCCGTTTCCTTTTGCCACCACCATGCCGCCAATGGTCATGGGAAACAGGCAATTCCAACAAACATCGGTGATGGGATTTACAAATTTTCCATTGCATTTTCCAGCAAACGAGGAGATAGAAAGGGTTAGAAAAACCAAGAAAGTTTTTAAAAATCTCATCTCCCCTCCTCCATCACGATTTCTTCGACCAGCAACTTAAATCCACTTTGAGAAACCCTTGCAGGAACAGCCCTGAGATCAAATTTTTTAGTTAAAATCCCCCCTTGGTCGAAGTAAAATTTTTCGTTATAAAGAACGCGTAATTCTAGAGGTTTACCACTCACTAAAATAATTTTGCTCCTTTGTTTGGACATCTGTTTGATAGCCCAAGACACTTGTTTTTCATCACTTCCATCAATAAATAAAAGGGGCTTTTGTAAAGAGACGCTCGCAAGAGGATTTACCTTCTCACCAGCACGGGCAATAATGTTTCGTTTTAAATCTTTGATGTCATAAGGAACCACAATACTGGGATCGTAAAAATAAGATCTGTACGAAGTTGCTTTTTGAAGTCCTGGAACTGAGGGAGGATTTTCTATTTTTTCTTGGACTCTTTTTTGAATGATCTTTTGGTGTTTTAAAATGTCACCAGAGCTTTCTAGTTTTAAGAGCTTTTTTTGAATATTTTCTAGCAAACTTTCTTCTTTGATTTCAAAGAGTTCGCCATGAACTCCTAAGTCTTTTGCAAAGACTAATCCACTTAAAAACATTGCAAAAAGAGCTGTTTTTTTCATTACAAAGGCCTGACTTTTTTAAGATTTTTAAGCTCCAAAAGACCAATTTGGACGTACCTGCTATCGATGGAATCAGGACTTGTTCCCCTTACAAAAACTTTGCCTTTTGGAATAACACCTGAGGAGATACTTTGAACCGTCTGACTGTCTTGGGTTGCTCCTTCTTTAATCGGACCTAAATCTTTTAAAAGAAAAAGGTGTCCGTCTTTTACAATGACTTCGTCTCCTTCAATACCTTCTACTTGTTTGATAAGAATTTTGTTTTCAAAAGAAGGGCTTTTAAACTTCACGTAATCGCCATCAAAAATCTCAGATTCACCTTTAATATCAAGGAAATTTTTATACATCAAAGAGTTGGTGGATGAGTGATAAAACTTTGTAAAACACGCAACGGGCGCCATGAATAGGGCTGGTAAAAAGGCAAGTATTACAGTCTTTAAAGAAGGCATTTTAAGCGGCATTTGCTTTTTCCTCGACCTTTTCAAGGGGGCCATTTTCTAACAAATTAGAATCCCTTTGCGCAACAACATAAAAAGGGGCCTCCGAAATCCTATAGGGAGAAAAATAAGAAACTAGAATTTTACCTTCTGGTATGATGGCGTTTGCTTCTTTAATATCAGAAGTTCTACCAACTTTTTTTGTAAGATAAACCCTTCCTCCTGTGGCGCTAAGTTCGTCTCCACAAACAGCAATAACTTGATAAGGCTTATTTTGGTTAGGTCCTTTTACGACTGTTCCTTGAAAAATATGATTTTCATAAAAATGCTCTTTGTAAGGATTAATTTTAAAGTTGTCCGCATACTGTAAATATACAAAACACATCATAGTAAAAATCATAAAGCACTCTAAGCGCCTTTCTTGGCATAACTTATCTTTTAGTAACATAAACTTATTTTTTTCTAAGATGGCCATAGTCTTATCCCTCCTTATTCATTTTTTCCAGTGAACTAACATCCACAATTTTTATATCCTTTTCATTTTCTAAGGATTGAACGAGGACTTTTCCTTTTGGTAGGACCCCTAGTTGAAGAGCCGTAGCTTGTGGACCTAAATCTTTTTCAACAAAAACGCCTTCTTGATTTTGGAAAAAATTCTCTCCTGCAAATCCTGTCACGTACGTTCCTCCTCCATGCAAAAAGTTGTGTAATTTTTCGTTTTTAACCCTATAGAGCTTGATGGGGAAAGCCTTTTTCTCTAGATATTCTTGATTTCTTCCTCTTTCAAATTCCGACCAAAAAATAAAAACCGGGAAAAATCCTACGGACAGCAAAGTCACCCAAAACACGTAATCTTTTAGAAAACCTCTTAGTATTTGTTTAAGCTGCATGAGCTTTTTCCTCCTCTTGTTTAAAAATGTTTTCAAAATCGTCTTCAAACTCACCAAAAAATTCACCCAAAAACTCATCTGGAAAGGTCTGTTTGGCAACTCTTAAAACTGCCTGTTCCATGGAAAGTCCAGATCTTAAAAGTTTTTCAACAGCTGCAAATTCTTCTGCTTTGGTGGTGTATAAAATTCTTGAAAACGGGTCCAAGCAAAGTCTACCAACGCCGTACCCATGAGGTCCATAAACCATCACTTCTGAGTATTTTCCAGAAACCGTTTTAACGGATTTTAAAATCTCTTCCATGGCCTCATCCATCACAATTCGGTTTGTTTCTTTAAGGCTTGCAATAGAGTTTGCTTTTTGAGCAAGCATGCACGTCCAATCGGAGTTATCAAAAGCAGCACGCGCAGCAGGATTATTAAAAAAGTCGTCAATGCCTTGCGTTCCAACGATCAACGATCCTTTATATTTACGAACACGACGCGCCAGCGTTTCAATAAAAGTTCCCCCTTGACCACCTCTTAAAAGGTCCCAGGCTTCATCTAAAATGATTGCAAACTTCTGTGACCTATCTCCACAAAACATTTGGCTTGTGATTTGAAGGATGAGCATTTGAACAACAACTGCTTGTAAGTCTTTTTTTTCTTTTAGTTCTTCAAGTTCAAAGACAATAAGGTCTTCTTTAAAGCTTAAAGACGCTTCTCCTTTAAAAAATTTCCCGTTAAAACCTTGCTCTGTATAAGGGTAGAGCATCTCTCCTAGTTTTTTAGAAAGAGGATTTTCTTGGTTTAGCAAATAAGTTGATAAAACGGTTAAAGAAGTTCTTTCCTTATGAGTCACCCACACATCCATTAAGGCTTTTTCTAATAGGGCGTTTTCTATATCCGTTGTGCCTTGAGTGGGAGCTACCATCAAAGACAAAATAGGTTTTAGCATAGATAATCCATCAACGATGACTTCTTGACCGTCTTCTAAAAACAGCCCTTCTAAGTTTTTAAGACCAGTAAAGGGGTTTAAACTTAACGTGGATTTAGTAGAAAATTCAACGTGCCTACCGTTTAATCTTTTACAGGTTTTTTCAAAAGATCTTCCAACGTCAATTACAAAAATACGAGTATCACTTGCCCTTAAAGACGTCATCAAATCTTGCATAAATACAGATTTTCCAGAGCCCGACTTTCCAACAACGCTAATATTATAGTTACCAGCCCCCGTATTAAAGGGATTAAAACTAAAAACTTGGCCCTTGCGTCCTACCAATAACATCCCATCAGATCCATTTCCTTTCCACTCACCTTGAAGAGGAAGAACATTAGAAGCTTCAGAGGTAATGGTTGTTTTAAGGTTATTTAAAAAGCCGTGATCGTTTAAAAGGTCTTTGTCCCACATACAGGGAAGAACACTTAAAAAGCTTGGAAAGTGAAGGTAGGTATTTGGGGTCAACTCCCATTTTTGAGAGCGAAAGAGGTTCAAAAGATGGCTAGTAGATTTATCAAGTTTTTCTTCTTCTTCAAAAAGTCCAGCTGTCCAAGAAGTCTTAAGCAAACGCTCACCTTCATCTAGCTGGCCTCTGACAAAATCTAGCTCTTCTGCTTGTTTACACAAATGAGGGAGCATCTGGCGCATTTTTCCAAACTGAACTTGACGGTTTACCCAAGCAGAATTGACTTCAAATTTATTTTTGGCTTGCTCCTGAGATTCCACTGAAATCACATAATGAAGATAAAACCCACAAGGAATATTGGAAGCTGGCCTTAGCATATCTCCTAAAAGATCTGTCATAGAATATAAAGACCAAAAGGGAGGTGTTTTTGTGGCCGTAAAGGTTTTTAAAGAGATTTTTTGTGGATTTAAAAGAAGTTTATCTTCTCTTATGTCTAGCTTTTGACCAAGTGTTGACACCTGATCTTTGATTAAATCAAAGGGGTTGTGGGGAACTGATTCTAGTGATCTTTTAGTAGAAAAGCTTAAAAATTCCCTTAAAAAAGTCAATAAATCACTAGCATTCCAAACTTTAAAAGGAAGACCAAAACCGCTCAAGATGACTTCAAAAGAATCTTTTAGCGCACAAATTTCTGAGTCAGGAACCTCAGAGTCTAAGGTCACACTAAAGATACAGCGAAAGTTTCTAGGATGGATGTCTTTATCCTTTTCAAGACGCAAAAAGTAGTCATACCGCCTTTTTGTCAAAGAATTTAAAACCTCACAGGAGGTCTCTCTACTAGTCTTCCATTCGTGTAAAAAAGGAGCTGTGTTTGGATCGCCGTAGAGAAGACACTGAAAACTGCTACCTTCTGGAAGAGTATATTTAAAAAACCCACTGATCTCTGATTGCATGTCATTTGTACAGCCAACAAGAGGGAAACTTTCAATAACAAAGCCTTTGCTGGACTCATTAAAAAAGAGTTCTTGGGCGTCATCAAAAGCCTCATAAGGTAAAAACGAAGACAGTTTTTTAAAGTCGTAAGCTCTTTTAAACGTGTCGTTGAAGTTGAGATCAGACATTGCGGTATTCCTTACTTAAAATAGGGTTTTTTATTTGGGTTCTTGAGCAGGAAGGAATTTTTGAGAAACCGCAGCGTACGTAATGGTACGTGAGGATTTTGAAAGAAGGCCTGACGAACTCAAGGGCCTCAAAGAAAAAGCCCTCCAACGTATTCAGGGTGACTGCCATTTTCATCCTCATAAGGTGCAATCCAAGTAAAGCCCCCTGCTCCTTGTTCAAAGTTTTTTAATGAGATTTTATCTTCTTCTACTTCGTGTTCTGATGGACTCAAAAATCCTTTATCAACTGCTGCATGCACATAAGACACGCTTTTACAACCCAGTCCTCCTTTAGCTTTACAATCGAACTCTTCGTTTGTACCAGCACAGGCTGTTAAAAATAGGGGCAATACAAGGGCGCTAGGGTATTTCATGAGAAAAATCCTTATTTTAAAAGTTTGAAATTATTGAGAGTTTTAAAGGCTTTTTAAGCTCTCTTAGCTTGAATCTTTTTGAGAAAGCCACTCCTGCTGAACCTGACTTACCTCACTAACTGCTTGTTTCCTTTGATCTTCTCTTGAAGAAGAAATAGCCATACGTACTTCAGACCCATCCAAATTTGCTGTATCTGTAAAGACTATATTTACAATTCGTCCAGCTGCAACTTGAAGGACAGGCTGCATTTGTTCAGCTCGTTTCATATAAAAATCTGCAATTTTTTCAAAAGCGGAATGCGCCCCTTTTCCAACCGATTGTCCTAATGATTGAGTTTTTGACATAGTTTTAAACTGCTCTACTTGGCCAAGTGGTGTCATAGAAACTTGCGCTTTCATAGAGTTAGAAAAAAACTCTCCCATCCCTCCCAAAAAACCTCCGATAAAAGCGTTTCTCATTTGTGCACCTGCTTTATCAACTAGAATTCCTCTAACACCTGTTGATCCATCTTCACCAGCCACATAGCCAGAAACCTGCATTTCTAACACTTCTCCGGTTAGTTCTTCGGTGCAAGATAAACGCTCTAGTCTCATCATCACGCGCTCAGAAGACAAATCCCCATGAGAGGACGCCAAAATATGACATTTTTTTAAATCAGATCTAAATTTTCCAGGAAGCGTTCCTTTATCAACCACTTCTAAAAGAACAGGCCTTGGATCATTTGAAGCAGAAACAGAGGTTGAGGCATCAACTCCCCCTAAAATCACAGCTTTTGCAAAGGTTCCAGCAGGAACTGTATTTTCAGAATAAGCCTTTCTTTTTTTAATAGCTTTGTCACTGGTTGTAAATTTTATAAGCCCTCTTCTTAGAGGTCTTGGAAGTTCCTTGGCTCCCTCTACGCCCGAAATCATCCCCATTGGAGAAGTTGTTCCAACGTTTGCAAAAGGCTGAAAGTTGCCGGTTTCTTCATGTTTTGCTGATGCAGATTCTTGAAGATTGGCATTTTCAAAATTAGCGCTAGCTTTTGCTAAAATATCTTCTTCGTCTTTTTTAAGGAGCTCTTCTTTTAACGCTTTCATTTCCTCTTTCAAAGAGTCGATTTCTGATTTTTGGGAGGTTTCTGCGTGGTTTGACTTTGGACTTTTCAACTGTTTTTTGACTTCTTCCAGCTCTTTTAAAAGGTCTTTTTGCTCTTTTTCCATTTGTTGTTTCCAAGTTAAATGGGGATTTAAAGACTCTTTTGCAGTACTTAAATTAATCGTTTGGCTGGTTTCTTCTAACAGCCCTTTTTGAGTTTTAACAGGGTCCTTACCTTCTTCTTTTAAGAGAGCGTAAGCCCCAAAACTTGTGGTTAAAACAAGAGCTGCTCCTGATAAAAGCAAGTATTTTTGCTGGGCCTTAACGGGAAGTTCCCCCCATTTTTTTAAAACCCTCTCTTTAAAATTACTAAAATCTTGAATCATTTTTTAAACCTTTTTATCTTAAAGACAAAATCACGATTTTGCCCTGCTCTGCTGCTTTAAAGTGGGTGGTAGTTATATGAAACGCTTTGATACTTCCTTTAAAATCAGCCCTCAAATCATCGGAACTTAATAGTATTTCTTTGGAACTGGTGTTCTTAACATCGTACACGTGAGCTTCCAAGACACTTCCCATACTGCAGGTGTATTTCTCTACTTTTAAGCCTTTTAAAGATATAGTTGGTTCTTTGGAAACAGTCATGAACCCTTCTAAATTCTGTCCCCTTAAAAGAGCAGCAAGTGTGTTTTTTAAAATTTGTTGCTCTTTATTTTTTAAAGGTCCCTGATGTCCTTTTTTAAAGCTAGCATTCTTTTTTAAAATGACCGTTTGGGGTCCTTTTTTACTAGCCACAACCGTAATGTCCCCCACATAGCCAGATTCTGTAGAAAGCGTTAGGGGGACTTCTTTTGCGTTTAAAGAGTTGATGTAAAGTTGGCCTGTATCTGCGTCTTCTTGAACATCTAAGCTGTCTATGCAATAAAAGCTTTTAATAGGATCGCCTTCAACACTTAGCCTTGTGTAAGAATCTTTAGAAACCTCAACTACAACCCGTTCTTTTGAAAAAAGAGCAACTTCAGAGTAAGAAAAAGCAGCAGAAATGGTGCTTAAAAGTGCTAAAAAGTTGAGTCTCATGAATTTTCCCCTTTTTTAGTAAAAGACAAAACCTTAAAAACTCCATCTCTTAGATCATAAGTGACCTCACACTCAAACGGCTTCGTATCTACTACTTTTGAGGATTCCAGTTGGGTTAAAACGCCTTTTACAAAGACTTTATTGTTTTGTTGGTCATGCGTTACTTGGGTGGCATGAAACATAGAAGACATCCCATTTTTCCTATAAAAATCTTCCTCTTCTTTAAGACGTGCTCCAATCAAATTCGTTTGAGAGGGACTTACATACTTTAAAAAGGTTTCATGAGAAAATGCCATATTCGAAGAACTTACATCAAGCAGTAGATGCGTCATGTATAAAGCCATTTCCGTTACATAAGAGTCAGATGCTTTCTTCCCTTCAACCCAAATATCGCTAGAAAAAGTTGGAGGAACAAGAACAATTCTTTCAGATGCCGTCAAAACCTTCATCGATAGTAAAATGTTTGAAACCAACAACAAAGAACTCGCAATCACTGTTACTTTTTGAAGCTTACTTTGATTTTTGGATAACGTTAGAAAAAAGCTTTGCTTCATGTTATAAAATTTCCCTTTCATAAGAAGCAGGTGTTTTTTTCAATCTTGAAGACGTCGAAACGTTCCAATAAAAAAAGTGCTTCAACCTTCTGTACCCGATGCGTTTTTTAAGTTTGATAAGAAGGAAGGAAGCAATAAAACCTAACAAAAGCCCCTTTAACCAATGTCCCATCAACCCTAACGTAAACAATTCTGCTAAAAACATACCTGCTTCATCCATCGTCCAATACAAAAAATATTTGGGACTATCTAGATAATTCAAAAGGCGGTGTTCTTTGTAAGAAGACATGAACTTTTACCTTACCCACCAATTGTTAAAGTAAAAGATGTTCCAACCCAACCTTTCAATAAAGACATAAAAGCTATCGCTCCAGCTGCAACGCCTGCAGGGCCAAGAGCTTGGTTTTTAAACGAATGGTAGGCACCATAACTTGCCCCACCAACACACAAAACTGGGTATACCTCACTATTAATAAGAGCCATAACTTTTTCAAAAACATCCCCAATGGTCCCTGTTTTTGTAAGAGCCATCGCTTCACTTGGAAAAAGTGCAACAACTGCTGCTCCAAGCAGAGCATATTTCAAATAACTGGGGAGTTTTTTGGGGGGTACCTTGGCTTTCATCTTTGTCATAACCTCTTTTGATGTTTAACGATTTTCTTTCCTATCTAATAATAACTATAAAACAAAAAGGTGATACCTAAAAGTGTTTTTTTAAAAAAACCTTAAAAACCTTAAAAATATGCTTATATACTTAACAAAACGATGGTGCCAGTGGGTTTTAAAATACATAGGGCAAAATAAAACCTAAAAATACCATTTTAGATCTTTGTTGTTAACTTTACATAGAGGTGTTTTTGAAATAGACTTAAGAACTTAAGGAGTAAACTCAAATAGTGCGCATGGGCAGAAAAAAATCAGAAGTATCACAAGAAGAAAGAATTGAGATCAGCAATCGAATAAAAGAACTTAGGTCAAAAATAGGTTTAACAAGAGCTGAAATTCAAACAAAATATGGCCTCAATGTATCAACTCTTCGATCTGTTGAAAATCAAAGTAACGCCTTATCTCTTTCTCTTGCAAAGAAACTGGCAATCATTGCCTCTGAAAACGGTGTGGATTGCTCCATAGAATGGCTAATGGAAGGAAAAGGATCTCCGCCCTTCCTGGTTAGTAAAGAAAAATGGACCAAAAAAAATCCTGTTACACAACTTTCAACAATGGTGAAAGGGATTGTCGAATCTCAAACTCTTTCGATTGCCTTTGATGTTCATAATTTCTTACAATCCTATAAAGATTATGATCCTGAAATTCTTAAAATTAGCGATGATGCTATGGCTCCGCAGTTCAAATCTGGAGACTATGTTGGAGGTATTCCTGTAACAATAGAAAAAATCAATAATTTTTTAGACACACCTTTTATTCTTGAACTAGAGAATGGGAAAAAAGTACTTCGGTATGTAACCGTATATGAAAAAAGACCTATGCTTTACTGCACAAATTTTAGACATGAAGGATCTCCGAAACTTATCTTTAACCCTGTAATCACAAAAGCATGCCCTGTTTTTTGGCATAGAATGTTTCTATCGCCTTGGACCTATCCTTAATTACTTTTTATATCTTGAAAAGAAATTTTATTATTTTGGTTGCTTAAACAAGTCAATTTCATATCTTTTTCTTTTTTGTACAATTCACAAAAAATTATGCACAATAGGCCATTCAGGCAAAGCAATAAACCTGGGGCGTAAAGATTGTTTGTGGCATCAATTAAAGCCGTTAAAACCATTTGTATACTACCACCAGAAAGCGCAAGGCCTGTAGAAAAGCCAACACAAATACCTGTATATCTAAGATGTGTTGGAAACAGTGTTTGAAGATAAACATGCGTTGGACCAACAAAGCTACCCACTACGATTCCAAGCAGTATTTGCCCAATCAGCAAATAACTAAGCCCATTATTTTGAAGAAGATAAAATACGACAGGCGATAGAAAAAAAGATAATCCGCATGCAATTAATAAGCTTTTCTTTTCTGACAATTTATCTGCTAACAATCCAAAAACTGGGCAAGATAACATAAATGCTAAAAGACCAAATACATTATACAAAAGACCGCTTGATAACTTAATGCCTAAATATCGTGTAGTGTAAAGACTCAAAAATCCAAACAAAACGTAAGAAAGTGCCCCACCTGTAAATCCAACAATGACAGATTTTAAAAATGGCTTCTTATAATCTTTAAAAACATCCTTAATTGGATTAAAATACTTTTCTTCTTTTTGAGCGTCAATAAACTCAGGACTTTCATCGAGTTTTTTTCTGATATAAAACCCAATAACACTTCCAAGCCCTCCTAAAACAAAAGGCACTCTCCAAAGCCAGGTCGTTTCTGATAACGAAACAAAATAACTTATTAGAGTTGCTGTAATGGCTCCAAAGACGCAAGAAGAGGAAATAATGCCGCTCACCAAACCTGGATTTGATTTTTTTAAGTGCTCTAAAGAAAAAATGGCAGCTCCGTTATACTCTCCTCCAGTTGATAGACCTTGAAGCATCCTGCATAAAATTAAAAATATAGGGGCAAATAGTCCTATACTCTCATACCCAGGCAAGCACCCAATCAAAAATGTAGGAAGCCCAATCATTAAAATAGAGGCTGTTAAGGCCTTTTTTCTACCAAACTTATCTCCTAAATACCCAAAGACAAAAGCTCCAAGAGGCCTTGTCCAAAAGGCTGCTGAAAAAGCAAAAATGCTCCCAAAAAGAGCCAAAGTTGGATTTAAAGGAGGGAAGAAAACTTTAGAAAGAGTGAGAATAAAAACGCCGCACAAAGTGAAATCATAAAATTCAAGAGCGTTTCCGATAAAACTGGATAAAAGTATCCTGCTATTTTTTTTCATGTCGTACGATATCTTCTATAGTGTAACAAGTTTCTTTTATCTCTGAGTAAGAGAGGACGAATTTTTCCATAATAGAGATCCTATCATCTTTTGAGGAAAGACCAACAATAAAGGTATAAATTTTTCCTTGTAAACAAAAAGATACACCATCTGTTGTATCAATAACATCAAGCCTATTTTTTGCAACACACGACGATGATTTTGTTTCTAAAGGTGTTGCTGACCAAATAATAGGGGAATCAAACTGAGAATGGGCAGATCTAACAATTGGGTCCTTGTCATACCAATTATTTTTTCTATAAACTTCTTCCCAATTTTTATCACTAAAAAGGCTCAAAACTTTTCTTTGTTGAGGGAGCTGAAGCCCCAGCGATACATAAGAAAAACCTATGTTTTTGAGCTTATCAAAAAGGCTTGTTGCCTCAAAAATATTGATCTCTTCCAGTTGGTGAAATGGGGGCATTTTTTCGTCTTTTTATACTTATTTTGATGATTATATGCCTACCCTCCTATAAAAAATCAAGATGTTTTAAGAAATTGTAAGAATATCAATTGACCTAAGGATTTTGCTCCTCTAATTTAGTTAAAATTTAAATAAATGAGGATCTTGCCCCTATGTCTCTTTCAGCATTAAGAAAAACGAGTGATCAAACCTTTGAAGGACTCTACCGCCCAACGCAAAATCAAACAGGCTTTATGCTAACAAGTGTTGACCCTTTTGTGAAAAAATTTGTGGATGATTTAACCCCCAATGACTGGGCTATGGATGTAGGGGCTGCTTATGGAATAGCCTCGTTAGAAGCCTTAAAAAAAGGTGTTCATGTGGTTGCCAACGACTTGGATGAAAGGCATTTACAAGTCTTAAAAGACACCCACGCTCAAGAAGGCTACAAAGGACACCTCACCCTTTTTCCAGGAGATATCAAAACCCTTGAGTATCCTCATAAAAATACCCTTTCCAGCATTCTTTTTTCACGCGTTCTTCACTTCTTTTCAGGAGAAGAAATCATTGCGTGCCTCAAAAAAGTTCACACCTGGTTAAAGCCTAAAGGTCGTATTTACATGGTTAATGAAACACCTTTTTTTGGAACGTGTAAAAAGTTTACGCCTGTTTATTTAGAGAGAAAACTCTCTGGTCATAAGTGGCCTGGATTTTTGACATCCACAGAAATGGTAGACTTTTTTGACACCTCTAAAAAAGCCTTTCTTGACAGTAACGTTCACTTTTTTGATGAAGACTTATGTGAAAAAGTTGCTACTCGTTCAGGTTTCAAAGTTCTTGAAATCTCTTACATGGACAGAAAAGGAATTTATCCAACAGATGCTCTTTATGATGGCAGAGAAAGCATTTTTATGGTGGCTGAAAAGATGTGAAAATGTTTACGCATATTCACACGACATTTTACGCATAATCGTACGACAGAGTGGCCAAAAACATTACAGTTTCCCTTATTCTATGCCTTAGAAAAAAGAACAAGAACCTGCAGACAAAAGAGTTATTTACGCATAATCGTACGACATTTTGCGCATAACAATAAGGGATCTTCAGAGAAATAACGTGGATAAACTAAGCCAAAAAACCCATGAAGTCCACGGAACTTAAGGGATTTTCCCTTATATTGTGAACACTCCACGGGGCAAGCCCCGTGGTATCACAGTCGGCCTATAGGCCGAGTACAAGCTGCGCTTGCCCCAAATCTTCCTGCCCTTGATGCTCGATATACTTTTTAATAGCATATTCATAACCCCTACCGTCGATACAAAATAGCCATCCGACCATATCCCATCAACGCCCCAATAGGCTTTTCTCATGTATTGGAATTTTTTCTTCAATAACCTTCCGCTGATGGATTTGATGGTGCGCACCACATCACTCACTCTTATTTTTGGCGGAATCGATAGATGCAGGTGAATATGGTCTTCATCATGATTCACCGTTAGCATCAAAACTTCAGGCATTTTTTCTCTTATTTGATCCATAACTTCTTTAAAATAGGCAAAACTCCCTTCATTGAATATCTTTCGTCTATACTTGATTACAAGCACCAAGTGATACTCACATCGGTAGGCACAGTGTCCTTGCTTCCTTATCTTCATATCTCACATCGTACCAGGAAGATTCGGGGAGCGCTACATCCACGGGGCAAGCCCCGTGGTTTTTACGCGCGTATAAAATAACATTACGACAATATTAATATTACGGATAATATTACTTAATATGAAAAACTTTAATCGCAAGCATAAAGCCCTTTTTAAAAGACTTCCCCCTTGGCAAGGGATTGTGATTCTTTTTTTGGTTGGAGCACTTGGGATTTTCTATGAAGTTTTAGAAAACAAGGTCTCTCCCCTGCCCTTGCCTCATGAACTTAGCATTTGTTTTACACCCAATAAAAAGTGTCAGGCACTTCTTTTAAAAACCATCAAAGATACTAAAAAGAGCCTTAAAGTCCAAGCCTATTCCTTAAAGGACGAGGAGGTCATTCAAGCTCTTATAACCCTTAAAAAAGAAGGTAAAGACGTTCAGGTGTTGTTAGATAAAGAGCATTTACATGGGAAAAGTAAAAAAACCATAAACGATTTCAAAAAGGCTAGTATAGAGGTGAAAATCGAAAAAACACATGGACTTTCTCATAACAAGGTCATGATTGTTGATGAGCGTCTTGTGGTCACGGGCTCTTATAATTTTTCTGTAGGGGCTTATAAAAGAAACTCTGAAAATATCTTACTTATCAATGACTCACAGATAGCAAAATCTTACCTGGAGAACTTTGAAAAACTTTGGGGAAAATAAGAAAGTTTACGCATAATCGTACGACAGGGCATTAAAAAACCTAGGGTTTACCTTGTTTTTTCTCTTTTTGCTTTTGGCCTTTTTCCCATTTTTTAAAGAGCGCATCTACGCATGTATAATTGATAGCAAAATAATTTGTTCTATTGTATTTTTCTTGATCAAGCTTTTCAACCAACACCACCCCCTCTTCTCTAAATGATTTTACATAACGTCTGATTGTTGCCTCAGAACAAAACATCTTTTGTGATAATTCTTGGTACGTGTTTGAAACCCACCAACGTTTATTGTTTTTTACCCTGTTTGCTCCTTTCTCATCATTAATTTCAACTTGGAAAATTGATAAAAGCCTGCCTTTTTTAATTCCAAAAAGTTTGAAAAAAAGTGGATAAACCCCCACTGATCTGCATGAATCGTCTATGATTTTTTGTTTAATTTCAGCTTCCATTTCAAGCAGCCCTTCTCTCTTCTTTTAAGTATTCTTTAAACAGGTTGAAAAGAGCAGCCTTACCAAATAGGTCCTCTGCTTCTACGTTATATCTGTTAGCCTTCAAAAGCTCATTTTGTTCTTCTAAGGTCATTTTGTTTTTCCAAGTTGAAAAAACTTCAAAAGTGTTTCTGTTTTCTTGGTTTTGACGCTGTTTTTCAGACTCACTTAAGACCTTATCAAGTTTTACAGTTCTAGCCTCACCTTTGATACGACTAAGGCTCAAATAGGTTTGAAGATAGTTCCAACTAATGTGGGTTTCTACCTCTTTGTTTGGGGCTTCAACAATCAATGTGACTTCAGTTTCACCTGTAAAGGCGCACACGGTTTCAAGGGTGTCAAAGGTGCAGTTTTTAAAGGTTTCTTCGTAAACGCCTGCTCCTAATTCTTCAAGAATCTGAGCCCTTAACTCTGGAAAATTGTCATGGTTTTTGACTTCGATTTCGAGCTCTTTTTGAGTATTTTCCTGTTCTTTTTGAGATTTTTCAAGGGCTTCTAGGTGGCTTAGCGTTTGGGTAATTCCGAACTCGCCGTTTAAAAACCGATCGATGGTGGTAAACTTTAAAACCCAGTCAAAAGAAAGCTTAAAATCCTTTTTGATATTGCCCATAAGGAAATCGCTGCTTGTTATGGATTTGCAAAAAGTCCTCCATTTATTCAAATTCTTCTCAAACTTTTTGATAAAACCTGCCATCAAAAACCGAGCTCTATCCTTGTTTAAGGTGACAAGTCCTGTAAGAGTTCCAACTTCTTGGTTATAAATTTCAAGCAGCTTTGTAAGGATTTCAGAAGCCATTTGTCCTGTTTGATTGTCTTTGGTAAGAGGCTGAAAGGGTTGGGTTTCCTTTAGTTTAGAGGTTTCTTGTCGAATTTTTTGATCGTTTGGTCGAAGTATTTTTGGTTGAGAAAGCTCTTCTTTAACAAAAGTTTCTTCTTGGGAGCTGTTATCTTGCAAGGTTTCTTCTTGGATATTCAAAGGGGTTTGATTGGAAACATCCTCTTTTGCGAGATTTTTAAAATTATCACAAAAATTAACTAAATCTTTAGAAGGCTCGCCTTCAGATAAGATAGTATTAATCTTTGTATGTTCTCTTTGTATATAGATTCGCTCATTTTGAGTGGATGATCCACTCAAAATGAGTGTTTTAGCATCTTTTTTGGGGTAGAATTCTTCACTCGTTTCACCAAAAATTTCATTTAAACGATCGTAATTGATTGTGTAGTACTTTGTTCTTTCACTCCTTCTATGATTTAAAAAATCTGAAAGAATGACTCCTCTTTTTTTTAGGTAGGAAAAATATCTTCCAATACTTGCAACGGATACACCTATTTGTTCGGCCCAATCTTCATAGGTGTTATAGACCCATTTTTTACCGTTGTGGATTGTACCTTTATTGTTTTGATTTT
>DATDSS010000021.1:0-6609 GCA_035291245.1 Alphaproteobacteria bacterium
CACCTCATGAGTAGAGGGAACAGGGTTATTTCTTCCAAGATTAAAAAGGCGCCTTAAGTGATAGTCTTCTATTTCCGCCCCTGCTAGAGGAATTTCAGATTTTACGACAAAACTTTGAGTCGTAGCAGATGGAATAACCACATAAACGGAAGATAACGTTTCTTTGGCATTTTCTTCTGCTGTATGAATGGCTCCTAAAATAGAAGACTCAAGCGCATCCATATCAATAATAGTTTGAGTTTTAAACCCTTTACTAATTTGCTGCGCCATTCCTAAAATTTTAAAATAGGGATGATGTTGATCAGGCGTCGATTCAAGCTTGGCAATAGCGCAAGCAACTTTGCTACCTCCAAGTTCTAAAGTGGCAAATATGTTTTTTCTTTTTGAATTTATTTTTGATTTAAAGCTTAGCATCGATGTGAAATATAGAAGAAAATTATAGGAATTTGTTTAAGAAGTTACCTATAGTATGACTGAAATTTAGTTTAAAAATCTACAAAATTCGAAACGTTTTTTCGCTAAGCTTCTTTGTTTTAGTAAAGCCCTTTGAAATAAATTTGGTTTTATGGTTTCAATAATCCTTTACAGTCATTGAAATAACCATGAAAAAACGTTAAAAATCAAGCAGAGGCATTTTTTCTAAGCTTTCTTGTAAAAGGGTTGTTAATGGCAAAAGTTCAAACACTATATTTTTGCAGCTCATGCGGAACAAGTTACCCCAAATGGTCTGGAAAATGCGAAGCTTGCGGTTCTTGGAATACCCTTAGTGAAGAACGGACGACTTCAAAATCTATAAAAACTAATTTTCAGTCCTTAGAATTTGAAAATCTTGAGACGGGATCTGAATCTTCTCTTGAAAGGCTTACAACTGTTTTTGGGGAATTTAACCGAGTCTGTGGTGGAGGTTTAGTCCCAGGGGGTGTTGTCCTAGTAGGAGGTGATCCTGGTATTGGAAAATCAACGCTCCTTCTTCAAGTTGCAGCAGATCTTTCAAAAAAAGCAACGTGTGCATATATCTCTGGAGAAGAGTCTACCTCCCAAATACGGTTACGCGCTAAGCGGTTAGGCTTTGAAAAAGAACCTCTCCACCTTGCTAGCCATACAATCTTAGAA
The DNA here is from genome assembly GCA_035291245.1 of Alphaproteobacteria bacterium. GTDB lineage: Bacteria > Pseudomonadota > Alphaproteobacteria > Paracaedibacterales > DATDSS01 > DATDSS01. Next base: position 1,114 of record DATDSS010000021.1, read on the forward strand.
GATATTTTAACAAGCCTTAAAAGCATTAAAGACTTAAAAGTAGTAATTATTGACTCTATTCAAACTATGTGTTCTCAAAACTTAGAAAGTGCGCCTGGAACTGTTTCTCAGGTGCGTCAATGCACTCAAGATCTTATTCAGTTTGCAAAAAGTCAAAATATCTGTGTGATCTTAGTAGGCCATGTGACCAAAGAAGGAACTCTTGCAGGTCCTCGTGTCTTAGAGCATATGGTTGATACAGTTTTATATTTTGAAGGCCAACGAGATCATTACTACAGGCTTTTACGATGTGTGAAAAATCGTTTTGGCCCAACAGATGAACTTGGCGTTTTTGAAATGGTCGAAAAAGGCCTAAAAGAAGTCAAAAACCCGTCAGCCCTCTTTTTACCCCATCACCAAGATGACGTATCAGGCTCTGCTATTGCGGTGACCTTAGAAGGAACAAGGCCTCTATTAATTGAGCTTCAAGCTTTGGTTGCTAATAGTTTTTTAGCAGCTCCTAGAAGAACATCGGTTGGCTATGACCTGGGGCGCCTTAACATGATACTTGCTGTTTTAGAAGCCAGGTGTAACTTAAGGTTTTCAAATAAAGATGTGTATTTAAATGTGGCAGGAGGGTTGAAGCTTTCTGATACTGCAGCAGATCTTGCAGTGGCATCTGCTCTTATTTCAAGTTTGTCTCATTTGGCTATTCCAAAGGGGTGTATTTTTTTTGGAGAACTAGGACTTGCAGGTGAAGTAAGACCAGTTATACAGCCTGATTTAAGACTCAAAGAAGCAGAAAAAATGGGGTTTTCTCATGGGTTTTTTGCTAAAAATACTAAGACTCAATCACACTTAGAAAAAAATTCCCCTTTAAGTTATTTAAAAGACCTCTTGCCCATTATGGGGTTAACTAGGCATAGTAAAGAAAAAGAACAACTTACAAATTCATAGATTTTACCATGACATATTTTGATTACGGCCTTATTGCAGTTATCTTAACCTCCGGACTTATTGGTTTTATAAGAGGTGTCACAGCAGAAGTATTAGGCTTTGCTTCTTGGCTAGGAGCTGGTCTTGCTTCGTATTATGGCTTTCACCTTATAAGGCCCTATGTACAAAACTATATTTCAAGCCCTATGATTGCGGATGGCGTTTCAATCTTTTTGGTTTTTGTATTCTTTTTAATTTTATTAAGCTTGATTACGCATGCACTTTCAAATGTTGTAAAAAATAGCATGCTAAGCCAAGTAGATAGAGCCTTAGGACTAGGATACGGTTTTGCAAGAGGGATTGTTATAGGATGCATTATTAACGTTGCAGCAGGGATGCTTGTTGCACGTCCCCAGCAACCCACATGGATTCAACAAGCAAGATTTTTGCCATTTTTAGATAATACTAGTAATACGCTGATGATGTTAATACCAGGAGACACCAAAAACTATATAGTGGGACAGACCCTTAAAAACATCGATGAATTTGCTAAAAAACAGCTACAAGAGCAGGCAAAAGAGCAACTTCAGGCTTTAAATAATCCCTCTGCTATTTTTGTTCCAGGACAAAATCCCAAAGAAGCTCTAGATCCCCAAAAAGCAGCAGAAGCGCTTGCAAAAATTCGTCCACAGCTTAGCCAAACCGCAACAGCGACTCTTGGCCCGTCTTATAAAGAAAAAGATTTTAATCAATTAGATAGGCTTTTAGAAGATCCCGAAGAGGTGCCAGAACCCGTTGTAAGACAAGAGCCTAAAAAAGAAGAAGAGTAGGAAAATATTGCTATTTTATTTATAAAGCCTTATTAAGAAATAGATTTTAATTCTATTAAAAAGGTGAAAAATAAAATGACATTTAATAAAAATTTAAAGAAATGTAATCAGAAAATTTTTTTTGTTTTAACGTCTCTTTTTTTGACATCTCCATGCTTTTCATACGATTTTATGGATGATATGACACCAAAGGAGAGATACAATTACTTGCAAGAGAAAATGTCCAATAATGAGAACAGCTGGATTTTCCAGTATGCGGATACGCCTTTAAGCCAAAAAAGGCTTGGTATAGGATTTCAAAATCAAGCTAAAGTTGCCTCTGTTTCAAAAGATAATTTTTTCGGAGAAAACGATGCCATTTATGAGAACCCTTTTTACACAATTGGACAAAAAAGCTTTACGCAAAAAGGGGAAAATCATCCTAAGAATTTAATACTTTTTAATCGTTTTATAAAGGAGGATACTACCAATAGGCTTTCTATTTCCTTTGAATCAAATGATAAAAATAATCCTTACAGTTATATAAGAAATGGGGCTGTTCATGGCTTATTACATGATAACCCTGGAATTATAACATCTATCTCGTATGCTCACTTATATACAATAAGCAAGGGTTTTAAGGGAACTTTCTCTGATGTATTCAAAGACAAACACGGACAAAATGAATATGCATGCATTAGCTTTATAACAACCAATGAAAAATTTCAAAAAAAAGGATACGGTACACTTGCTGTTAATGAGTTGGTGAGTTTTTTGTTTAAGACGACTTCTATTAATTTTGTCCTTAGTGATGCAAGAGCTGAAGGATCTAGAAAAATATTTTCTAGGTTAGGGTTTACGACTTCTGTTCCGGCTTGTTCTTATTATTGTGGATTTGGCGGAAATATGTCACTTTCTAGGGCAAAATGGCAAGAATTAGATAGGCTTTTAGAAGATCCGGAAGAGGTGCCAGAACCCGTTGTAAGACAAGAGCTTAAAAAAGAAGAAGAGTAGGGTTCTTTTGTTATTCTTTAAGCTCTAACCAAATGGGGGCATGGTCTGATGTTCTTTCAAGCCCCCTTATGGCTTTATCTACGCCCACATGAGTAACGTTCTCATAAGCTAAAGAAGTTGCCAAAAAGTGATCAATTCTAAGGCCCTGATCTTTGGGCCAAGAACCACTTCTATAGTCCCACCAGGTGTAAAGGGGCCAAGATTTTGTGCACTCTTTTAAGCAGTCTATATAGCCCAGATTTAAAAACGACTTATACCAAGACCGCTCTTGTTGAGAGCACATAATCTCATCTTGCCATTTAACAGGATTTGCAATGTCGTCATCACTTGGCGCAATATTATAGTCTCCGCCGATTATACAAATTTCATTGTGCGTTAAAAGGGTTCTTAAGTGCTCTTGCAGTTTTTCTAAAAACAGTAATTTGTAAAAAAATTTTTCACTTCCAATGCTTTGCCCATTTGGTACGTAAACACTTGCAACACGAAACCTTCCTGCAACGACTGCTTCTATATAGCGTGCTTGGACATCGATTCCATTTAAAGTAGGGAGTCCTTTTGTAACATCTTCTAAAGTATATTTTGATAAAATTGCAACGCCATTATAGCTTTTTTGCCCATGGACTGCGCATAAATAGCCCTTATCTTGTAAAATTTCAAATGGAAAAGCTCCTTCTTCACATTTAATCTCCTGAAGTAAGATAACATCAGGTGCTGTGTCATCTATCCATTTTAGTAAAATTTCCAGTCTAGACCTTATAGAATTGACATTCCAACAAGCAATACGCATCAAAAAAACCTTTACAATAGACTATGAAAACTAAAGCTTAACTTTATGAAAGTCTAAAGGATTTTTATGAATTGGGGGGGATCAAATTAAAGCAGCTGTAAAAAATATTTTTTGTTAACTCTGAATGCCGCTTTTACACTAGAATCTATCACTCCTCTTTGGGAGTTTAAAAATCATGTCAGGTGATAAGGGGGGTATAGATTTAGTTAATCACGCCCATTCAAGCACCTATTCAAGTATTAAACGCACCACTAGGTGGATTTTAAAGCCAAGTAAGCAAAAAAAGCTTCTGAAGGGGTGTTAAAATTAAGCACTATTTTATCTCTTGTTGATAGGTATTCAAAATATGCCCTGCTGCGTTTGGTAGATGATAAAAGTGCGCCCTAAATTATTTTCATCGCCATAGGCCCCGGAGATTGATTTTTAAGTTACAAAAATACATCATTTTTTATAATAATAACTTGACAAAAGGTCAAATAATAGGACAATAAAACCTTAACAAGTAACTTTAACATAAAAATGGTGGTAAGGGTTTATGAAAAAATTAGTATTGGTGCTCTCAACACACTTTTTTATAAGCTCTGGCTTTGCAACAACAGCAGAGGAAGATGACAACTGTTTTAAAAAAAAACGTGGTCGGCCGACAGCCGTAGTAAAGAATGCAAATCATGGTGTTTTTATAAGTGAAAACGATACTGCGAAAAAAGGGTTAATTGTTACCCCTTATACAAAAGAAAAAAATGAAACGAAGCTATTATTCAAACAATACGCCGTTTCACATTTTGATAACGGTATTAAAAAGCAAAATAAAATGAGGAGTAACAAAGACGGCAATCAAGCTGTGCTAGATAAAGAAAACATCCAACAATTTATCAATCATTGCCATGTTAAGGGCTCTGCTTCATCTGCTAGCCAACAAGGCAAAGTTGGAACAGCAACAAACGGGATTGATTTTTTTAAAAAAGTAAACAAGACTAAACCAAAAAAGTTTGAACTAAGAACTGAAAATAATAAAACGAAAAACATCGCTCAATTTATTGACTATTCACTTGCCCCTCCTGCTAGTTTCTCAGCCCCGCACCAAGCTGAAGGAAGCACAACATATGTATTTAACCAACAAACAACAATTGTAATTTCTCCTGATTTAAGCAATAAAACACCCAAAAAGAAACAAAGAAAAACTCCCATAACCCCTAACCAACAAAATACAAGTTCTATCAGCTCTAGTAAAATTGGAGTTGAAACACAAAGAACACCACAAGTTCAAGTTACTTATCAGCCTCTTAATATTAATCTTGATAGTTGTAATATACCAAACAATAACCAAAATGCAGGTATTGTACTTTTAGCTAAGCAATTCTTAAAAGCTATTTTTCCACAAGGTTTTCCACAAGGTTTTCCACAAGGTTTTCCAAATGGTGATTTTGTGAGTGCCTCGCGTCAACGCCCTCAAGAAATTAAGGTGAAAGAAGAAAACACAAGCACTTGCGACTCTCGTGATTCCTTTGATTACGACTCTCGTGATTCCTTCTCTAACTTATATGAGAATTTAGAGTCTTATAGATTTCCCCTCCTTCGTAAAAATAGCTTTTCTCATTTTGACTTAAGTCAGCCAACCACCACCACTTCCTCTTTCCAAATCCCTCCTTATGATCAAAACAAGCATCCTGTTCTTCCCGGTGTTGGTGAAATTCTAGAAGATATCTTAACAAACAACGGATATTCTTCTTTTGTACTCCCCCCTATTAATACTTTTTTGCAATTCCCCTAATCATTAATGAACAGAAACCGCATAAGAGCCAGGCTTGAAATGCAGAAAATAACAAAACCAGCATTTGAGAATAGTAAGAGCAAAAATATATCTCCATCCGAAGCTGACGTAATTTAAAAACTTAGGGTATAGTGGTAAAAAATATCACTTACCCTAATTTATGCTTAAACTTTATAATACCTTAACTCGCCAAAAAGAAG
>DATDSS010000022.1:0-2375 GCA_035291245.1 Alphaproteobacteria bacterium
TTCAAATGGCCATGACTTGGCTGTAAATAAATCTGATTGGTGGGGCATGTTTTAATGTATCTTTATTAAGTGCTATTTTTACAAAATATAACAAATCCTTAAGGTTGTGGCTATGATCTTTTTAAAATCCAAAAGTAAAGAAAGTTTTTAGGTCCAAGCTTTTGAAAGTTTGCTGATTTTAAAAAGGTGCAAAGTAAAACAAAAGAAGTTATAGTGATTTCATAGTTTAAACATAAACAAAATATGAGTTATGCCAATTCATCAAAGCAGCGATGCAACATTTTCAAATGACGTTTTAACTTCATCAGTGCCAGTGGTTGTAGACTTTTGGGCAGAATGGTGTGGTCCTTGTCGTATGATGCTCCCCATTTTAGAGGAAATTGCAGCAGAGCTTTCTGGAACAGTTAAAGTCGTAAAAGTTAATATTGACAATAACCCAGGCATTGCCTCTCAATTTGGAATCAGAAGCATCCCAACCCTTATGCTTTTTAAAGATGGTTCGGCCGTTTCTACAAAGGTAGGCTTAAACCCAAAAGCCAAAATTTTAGAGTGGATTCAAAGCGTTTCTTAACGAAATCCACGGATTCGCCCTCATTTTGAACAAGGTATGAATTTTTAAGTAATAGTCTTTTTAAAAAGAGGCTATTCTTTTTGCTTTTGCGGGGCTGCTGGAGTTCCAGCTAAAATTCCGCCATCAATGCTAAGTTCTGCGCCAGTTATATAGGCTGATTCATCACTTGCTAAATAAACAGCTGCATACGCCACATCTTTTGGATTTCCCATACATTTTAAAGGGATATCTTTTGAGATTTTTTTTATGGCGTCTAAACGGGTTTTTGCGTCATCCCCTAACATAACTTCCCATAAAGGCGTTAAAATAGCCGCAGGATGAAGAGAATTACAACGGATAGGATATTCTTCTGAGGCACAATAAAGGGCTACGGATTTTGTGTGATTTCTGATAGCAGCTTTGCTAGAAGCATAAGCAGCAGCTCTTGGTATACCAACTACTCCAGAACGAGAAGACATATTAATGATGGAGCCGCCTTTTTCTTTCATCAATCTAATTCCCAAGCGGCACCCTAAAAAAACACTATCTAAGTTGATTTCATGAATTTTTTTCCAACTTTCATAGCTTGCGTACTCTGGATCTTGAGGGCCCATTTTTTCGACAAAGCCCATGATTCCAGCGTTATTAACCAAAACATTGAAGGAGGGAAAGTTTTTTCGAATATACTCTTCGATTTCCAGCCATTGCTGCTCTTTTTGTACATTAAGTGGGTGGTAAACTGCCTGACTCCCAAGAGCCTTTGCTATAGTTTCACCAGCTTCGTGGTTAACGTCAGTTAAAATAACAGTAGCCCCTTCTTTTATAAAAAGTTCAGCGCACGCCAAACCAATTCCCTGAACTGCGCCTGTTATAAGGGCTGTTTTATTTAATAACCTCACCAAGCGCTCCTTTAAAGATATAGACTTCTTTTTTCAAACTGTTTTTTAAGAGTCAAGATTATCTGTCTTTAAAAAAGCCTAAAGCATAAAAGTTAAAAAAGCGCTAAACCTAGCGCTTTTTTATTTCCGTATAGCTCTTTTTTTTAAGCTGGGACCACGCGGCTTCTGTCTCTGGCGCTATAGATAACGCGCACGCGTTGTCCGTTTGCCATAGCAGGATCCGCACCTTGTGTGACTGTTACTTCTTCACCTTTATCAAGACGAATTGTGTATTCGTAACCTTGTTGATCTGTTAAGGCTTTTTCTGCATAGTGACCTCCAACGGCGCCTCCAACGGCTCCTAGAGTTCCAGCAATAATGGCTCCTTTACCTTGACCAATTTGTGATCCTAATACAGCACCACCAAGCCCGCCTAAAAGAGCGCCTGCTCCAGGTTGGTTATCTTGCCCAGTTCCGCGTGCAGAGATATTTACAACCCGCACAGCCACAATAGTACCACCTTCAGAACGACTTACTTCTCCAACACCATGGATAGAATAGTCACTTCCTCCAATACGAGGCGCACATCCAGACAAAAGTGTTGCTGCGATCATGGAACTTGACAATACTAAAACAGATTTCTTCATTAGTTACTCCAATTATAAAGTTTGTTTGCCTTCTATAATACTAGCGTTTTTGGTTAAAAAAGTCTTTAAGCAGTTTAAAACATTGGAATTCTTTTACGCCAGAGATCACTTCTGGCACGTGATGGCAAGTATTTTGGTTAAAAAAGTGTGGCCCGTGGTCTATGGCGCCGCCTTTAGGGTCATACGCGCCATAATAGAGTTTTTGTACGCGGCTTAAGGAAATTGCCCCAGCACACATACAACAGGGTTCTAGCGTGACGTATAGCCAACATCCTTCTAGATAAGGCGTTTTTAAAATCT
>DATDSS010000023.1:0-2682 GCA_035291245.1 Alphaproteobacteria bacterium
GGGTTCAACCCTAAGGATACTGCGTGCTGAGAATCTACGCTTACTCTTATAGTTAAGGATGTTTTCGTTGATCTTTTTTCTAAGGCCTCTTGTATCTCTTCTAGATATCTTCTTGCAGATTCTTTAGTTTTTGCCCAATGAGCGCTTGTTACCAAAACAATCCTATCTGAGTCCACTTTCTCAATGATTTGAAGAACGGACTTTTTCTCCATCATCGGCTCCCCTCCTCCCGAGACGAGTAAATAGCCAAGATTAACACTGTTGGCAAAATGAATGAATTTTTTTGTTCCTTCAGGCGTTAAAAGGTCTTCTCGAGTGGGCTGCTTAAATACTGCCCCAGACTTGAAAAAGCAGAACTTACACCCTACTGGGCAAAATCTGGTTAAAGAAACACAGATGAAAGTTTTTCCGGAAAATTTCTTAAGATCGCCTTGAACAAGGTTTAAATTCCTTAAAAGATCTCTATACTTTTGAGGTGTTTGAAATGCTTTCACAAGAGCGGTATGGGGGGAGCCTAGCATTTGTGCGTCCTTTTTTCTATGATTGAGCTGTTTTCTTGGAAATAGACTATATCGAAACCAAAAAAAATAATCCAGCATTTTTGATATATTTTTTGAAATTTTTAGAAAAAATTGATATAGTTTGTATCCAAGAAAAGACTTTAAAAGGAAATAAGCCAAATGGCGGGTGTTGTTCGTTCTGACCTTAAAACCATCAAAAAGATTGACTTTGACTCTCTTTCAGAAAAATCCTTAGAGCAAGCAGTAAAAGATGCTTCTCAAGGAAACGCCCTATTACTAAATAGGGGGATAACAGATCATTTTATTGAAGAGACTTTAAAAATAGATGGCTTGTTTAGTACCCATTTTTCCAATCTATCGAATTTACATTTGAATTTTGAGTCTTATTCTACCCTTACGGATTCTTCAATTGCTTTAATTTCTGAAAAATGTCCCCATATAAAAAAGATAAACCTTAAATCATGCAGTAAAATAAGTGATAGGGGGGTGGAAGAGTTAGCAAAGAACTGCCAAGAACTTGAAGAAATAGACTTAAGCTGGTGTAATATTTCAGAAAAAAGTCTTTTTTCCTTAGCCAAATATAGTAAAAAATTAAGGCGAGTTGGCGTTAGAAGTTGTTATATTACGGATGGATCCATAGAAGAACTTTCAAAAAGCTGTAAAGATATGAAAGTTTTTTCACTGGCTTGGTGCAAAAGTCTGACAGATGCCTCACTAAGATCTATATCTTCTCATTTCCATCAATTAGATATTTTCGATATTAGAGGAAACGAACGCCTGTCTTTTGAAGGATTTATTTCTTTTTTCAATTCTGTAAAAAATTTAAAAACTGTTCATCTAAAACGTTGCTCATCTGTGACAGATGAGGTTATAGAATCCTTAGTATCTAATTCTGGTAATATAGAAAAGATTAACTTAAGAGGGGCATATAAGAAAAATTCTTTGTCTAGGAGAGCCATTTTAAAAATAGCAGAATTTTCTAAAGATCTTCGTTCACTTGATTGTGCTTGGCATGACTACTTAAAAGATGAAGAACTTATAGAGCTTGCCAAAAACTGCACAAAGCTTGAGTCAATTGACCTAAGCGGCTGTTATCAATTAACGAGTAAAAGCTTAATAGCTTTAAAAAATAACTGTAAAAACCTTAAGACCGTTATTTTATTTAATAATCCTAACATATGCGAAACGGCTATTTTTTCCTTAGGGGAAAGTGGTGTTCGTGTTAACAAATTTTAATTTTTTACCAAAAGGAATCCATGACAAAACTTATTTATGCAAGTGATTATAAAGGCGTTGAACTTAGAAAAAAACTAGTCCAAAAAAGCTTAGAAGCAGGCCAAGAGGCTCAAGATATTGGTATAGATGAAGGATCTCCCCTTGACTATTTGGATATTTCAAAAAGACTTGCTGATGAACTGCTCCTTCAAAAAGATGCTCTTGGTATTATGGTTTGCGGAAGCGGCCAAGGTGTGGCTATCGCCTTGAATCGATTTTCTCATATACGAGCAGGCATGTGCAGGACCAAAGAAGATGCCCTAAATATTCGTGAAAAGCTAAACGCAAACGTCATAACCTTGGGGGCCACACAAAACACAGTGGATGAGTCTTTTGCAATGGTGCAATCCTTTCAAGAAACGTCCTTTAAAGAACAAAAACACCTAAATTGTGTCCAAAAACTTGAAACAAAACAAACACAGCATTCTTTTTCAGGGGTAAACCTCATTGTTCGCGCGTTAATAATTCACGAAAATCATATACTCTTAACAACTACGACTCAAAGCAATAAAGATTTTGATCAAAATCTTTTCTTTCTACCAGGCGGGCACGTAGAACATAACGAACCAGTTTTAGAGGCTATAAAACGCGAACTCTATGAAGAAATGCGTGTAACTGTTAAAGAAGCTTACCTAAAGGGATCTTTAGAGTGCAGTTGGAATAGAAAAGGATCCATTTATCACGAAATAAATTTTGTTTTTTTGGTTAAAGTTGAAGGGTTAGATCTTAATAATCCGCCAAAAGCGCAAGATCATGCTTTTCATAAATTTGTTTGGGTACCGTTAGATGAGATTCAAAACAAAACTATTTTACCTGAGGCACTGAAACCTTTGATCGAAAAATCATTTGAAAAAGAAGAAAATGAAAGTTTCTATAGTCAAATGAT
>DATDSS010000024.1:0-2881 GCA_035291245.1 Alphaproteobacteria bacterium
AAAGAATATTTCGTGAAAAGAATTTTAACAGTATTTTTCTTTATATTTTGCTCCTTAACAAAAAGTCCTGCGGTTTCCTTTGAAGATCTATTTAATCAAGAAGATTTAAAAGGATATAGTAAGTCTTATGAGTATAATGACGGTCTTATTGTTCTTCCAAAAGATGGGAGGGCACCTTTTTTGAATGCTCTTAGAAATGCTAAAGAGTCCATTGTTATAGGATCGTATAAGTTTTCAGACCCTATTTTAATAGAAGAACTCGCCGGTGCCATGAATAGGGGGGGAAATCTCACTTTTACTAGAGCGAAGTATTTATAAGCACGATAATACAGACTCAACTGATTTGTACATTAAAGATCTAGAAAAGGCTGGGATTAAGGTTACATTCTCAAAAGAGACACTTCAGCTTCACTAGAAAGTACTCCTTATTGATAAGAAATGGTCCATTGTTAGCAGCGGAAATTTTGACAAAGAATCTTTTGATGGGGGAAAAGAAATAACCGAAGAACCCTGCAGGGATTTTGCACTCGTGATTACTAACAAAAACTACGCTGCACCCCAAAAAATAGAACAGTTGCTATGAGAGAGTAAGCTGCCTATTTATAAACCAAAAAGGGAGCACGAAAATGACAAAACAAATTAAGAAAAAAGCACACACAGCCGCATTTAAATTTAAGGTAGCGGTTAGCCATGATGAAGGGTGATAAAACAACAGCTGAGATCTGTAGCCAATACAGTATCGCAAGTTCTCAAGCCTTTGCTTGGAAAAAAGAGCTTTTAGAGAAGGGCTCAGATATCTTTGACTCTAAAAAACAGCCAAAAGATGCCGAAAAAGACATGGATAGGCTGCATGCAACCATTGGCCGCCTTAAGGTAGAAAACGATTTTTTATCGAAAGTGTTAGGAGTCAAATCGACGTAAAAGAGCGTAAAGAGCTTGCTAAAAAAAACAGCAAAAATCTTAGCAGGCGTTGTTTAGCAAGGCTTTTAAGACTCAATCTATCAAGCTTATACGTTAAGTTAGCTCCTGTTTCAAAGGAGGAAAGTACGCTCATGGATAAGATAAGCGATATTTATTGTGCCCATTCCTTTTATGGATACAGGCGCATAGCCTTGGAACTTAAGGACCAAGGACACATCGTTAACCACAAGCGCGTCCTAAGACTCATGAAAAAGATGAACATTCAAGCCGTTTACCCTTATCTTTTAAAGGAACATCCTCCAAAAAAGCCTCATGACGTTTGGTGCACAGATATTACATATATTCGAATGAAGCATGGTTTTTTGTATCTAACAGCTTTGATTGACGTGGTGTCTCGTCATGTTATGGGGTGGCATTTAAGCACAACTTTAAGTACGCAAGGATGCCTAAAAGCTTTGGATATGGGGCTTAAAACAGGGCACAAACCAATTATTATTAACTCAGACCAAGGTAGCCAATTTACAAGCCAAGATTGGATTAATCGCCTAACTCAAGAGGGAATCAAAATCAGTATGGATGGAAAAGGACGCTGCCTTGATAATATACCAATTGAGCGGTTTTGGTGGTCTTTAAAATACGAAGAAGTCTATCTAAAAACCTATAAAACGGTGGGCCAAGCTCGTCAATTTATTGGGGAGTATATAAGTTGGTATAACACCAAACGACGCCATAGTGGGCTAAATTATAATCGCCCCGTAGATGTTATGAATGGTTTCGAACAAGCTAGGCGCTGGGCCTTCAAGAAAGTTGAAACAGCCTATGGAATTGTGGAAAACGCTACCTCGTTTACGCACAGTTCCACAGGCACTACAACAAACATTAATTTTTTAAATAAAAAAGAAGATTTAGGGGGTGCTACTCTCTCATTAAATTGATAGATTTTGTTCTATCAGATGGGGTGCAGCGTAAACATTGTAAAGACTATAGGGAAAAATTAAAAAAACGATTTTTTGGGTAAACACCAAGACTTAAGGCATCCACAAGTTATTTTTGGCCCAACAAGACAAAGAGGCAATTTTTTAGAACTTTTGAACGACGTTCAATATTCAGTAAGAATCTACCAACAATCCATACAAGATGATGGGATAGCAAAAGTATTAACGCAACTTTGCAAAAAAGGTATTAACGTTGAGATCATGATGATGCCTTTCCCTTTTGGAAAGAAAGAGGACAAAAATTTATCGAATCAAAAAATTTTGATTCAAAGCGGAGCAAAGGTTTTTTTGAACCAAAAAAACTATATTCACGCAAAAGTTTTGATCATTGATCATGATACAAGCTCTTCAATAATGTATATTGGATCTTGTAATTTCTATCAGCCCTTAATTGATACTTCAAGAGAACTTGGCATTACTACAAATAATAGAATCCAAATTAAAAAAATCGTTGACATTTTCGAAGAAGATAAAAAAACTCGATAGAGTTAGACTAAATCTATAGAACTTCTTCTAAATTTCCATAATACTCAATACGCGCTAAAATGAGTTTTGTTGGTTTTAAAATATAGTTTTTCACCTCCAGCATCTTTAAAAATCTTTTAACTTTTTCTCTTTTTTCTTCAGTTAACGAAAGTTCATAAACAACTGTAATATGAGGGTCAAAATACCCTGGAATTCCCCAATAGACGCCGTATTCTTTAACTAGCTTTTCTTGCTCAAGTGTTAAATTCTTGTTTTGTATTTGTAAAAGAGGAGCATTTTTGTATTTTTTAAGTTTTCCGACCAAATCCTTATGAAAGTCCTCAAAGCAAAACTTTGAAGACATGTCAAAAGATCTCCAAAATATATTATTACCAACAATTTCTAAAGTTGTTTTCATGAAAAACTCAATTTGAGTGAATACGCTGCACCCCATCTGATAGAACAAAATCTATCAATTTAATGAGAGAGTAGCACCCCCT
>DATDSS010000025.1:0-3997 GCA_035291245.1 Alphaproteobacteria bacterium
CTCTTTCGTTATTTATTATTGTTTTAAGCTCAATTTACTAATAAAGCCTTAAAAGTGATCAACTATTTAAAATAGTATTAATAAATCTCACCCCAAGAGCTTGTCAAGGACTGACCAATAAGCCAGTCTTCCTCACCACCACTTACGACTTTACTATAAGAATGATTATGGAGTGGTTAAGGGGAGGGGAGCCTTATAGGAATTTTTTTCACGGCCAAAAAATGATTTTTCATATGCGCGTACCTCCCGCTTAAAAACCCCCGCGCGTAAAACCAAGGGGTGCTTGCCCCCCGTTCATTTTTCCCCCTGTGTAAGATTTTTTTTAAAATCCCAATAGTGTTAATAATTCCTGCGGGGGTGCCCCCTGATTATGAGTGTGTGATTTCTTTCCTGTATCAAATGCAGTAGACTAACTAGTGGAAACATATATAAAGGGTTGTCTTTGTGCTGAGTTATTTTTTCAAACAATCATCCAGGGTTTTTAAAGTCTTTTTAGCATTGAACTTAATTTTTCTAAGCACGCTTCCTTGTTATAGTGCCCCTGATATCCCTCAAGGTTCCATTATTCAAGATGATGAAATCGATAGAATCTTAAACAAATGGATCACTGTTTTAGCAGCTAGCGCAAATCTTACGTCTGTGAAACCCAAAGTGTATGTTATGGCGTCAAAAGAATTAAACGCTTTTGCAACAACTGGCGGCGTTATTGTTGTCACCTCTGGCCTTGTAGAGGCCTGCACTCGATCAGAACAACTTTTAGGGGTGCTTGCCCATGAATTAGCCCACGTCGCAGGAGGCCATGTTCTAAAGATGGATGACGCAATTGAGCGCTCTAACATGATGGCACTTGGTGGAACCATCTTAGCTGGTGCTCTTGCGCTTTTAACCGGCAAAATTGAACCTCTTGTAGCAGGAGCCGTAGGAAGTGCTCAAATAGGGGAAAGAGCTTTTTTAAAACACTCAAGAGATCATGAAACAATTGCCGACAATAATGGCTATGCCTATTTAGAAAAAGCTGGGATTGATCCTTCTGGGATTGCAGAATTTTTAACAATCTTAGATCAAAAATATACCTATCGTGGCAGCCCCTATGTGATAACTCATCCCTTAACACCAGAAAGAATTTCAGCAATGAAATCAAAGGGGGGTAAATGTAGCCATTCTTCCTCTCATAAAGCTGGACCTGCCCACCCAGCACAAGTCCCATCTCCTGTAGTAGCAGTCCCGGCTAAAACGTCTGAACCTGCTGTCATACCCTCAAAAGATTGTCCCAAAACGCCCGAAAGTTACCACACGGAATTTAAACGACTAAAAACAAAAGTCATGGGATTTGTTTCAGACCTCACAGTTTTGTACCCTTTAATGGCGAAGTCTGATGGCTCCGTTGAATCCCTTTATCTAAAGGCTATAGTCTACTACCGAACCAGAAAAATTGACGAATCCATAAAAATATTTGATCAGCTGATTAAACAAGAACCTAACAATTTTGATTTAAAAGAACTGCGCGGCCAAATTTTATTTGAAAACAACCGGTTTTTGCAAGCAAAGGAAGATTTAAAAGAAGTCGTCACCCATAACCCAAAAGCCACTTTTTCAAAAATTTTGTATGCTCACTTACTAATAGAAGAAGCCTTTAGGAGTCCAGCTTCTGCAAAAAATAGTGCAAAAGAAGCTGTTTCTTTGTTAAAAAGTATTGCTGATCACCTAAAAGATGAACCATTTTATTGGAGACTCCGAGCAAGAGCCTTAGGGCTTGCAGGGTTTAATGCCGAAGCTGATCTAGCTTTAGCTGAAGAGGCCCTTTTGCAAGGGGATATAAAACAAGCCGCCAACAAAACTAAAAAAGCTTTAAAGAGTTCTCCTCAAATTAAGGAAAAAGCAAAAGATAAAGCAAAAGATATTGAGGCTTCTCGCAGCACTACTGGCTCTTAAAAAAAGCCTCAAAAAACGTAGTTTTTAGCCTGTTTTACGCTTCCTTCATCGAATTAACTGCACGCTTAAGATACTCCTCAGTTAGGCCAAATACGTTGCTAAAACCAGATTGGAAAAATTTTAGGTATTTTGGATTAATTGGTTCGTTTCCATTTTTTTTAGCAGGAATTGCTGACCGTTTACTTATTTTTTACTTTTTAAAGATAGTATTGTGTTAGTCACTAAAACTAGTAGGAATTTAGATATGAATTTTTCTCGAACATTAAAGCTATCACTTATAACCACATTACTCAGTCTAGCAACCAGTGACGTATTTTCTTATCGATTCACTGTTACTAACATGACGGATAAGCCAATAAAGTTTATCCCGAGCGCTTGGTTAGCAGGGACAATGTTGCATGGACATGAAGGAACAAATTGCAAAGTTCTTGGAACTATCGGAAAAGACCTCGAAATACGAGAGGTAGACAACAATGTATACATACAAAATGCCTGTGCGTTAAAGGCCCCCTATCTAGTAAAGCCAACTCAAACTGTAGAGTATGAATTTTCTAATGGGGATGTTGGATTTTGTTTTGACCTAGGTGCAATTAAGGTTGGTATGAAAAAACACAACTACTCAATGATGCCCGTTGAAGTAAAATCACTTCCTAATGAAGCGTATGATAAATTTTTCAAATCTTTATCCCTGTCTGGGGGTAGTGTCAAAAAACTTGGTGAAGCTATTGGTGAAAATTTTGGAGACGCCATTGACGAGGCTTCAAACGCAGATCCTGACCCAGAATCAAAAGCAGCAATTAAAGCAGCAGCGAATGCGGTAAAGGGGATAGGAAAACTAGGTGAAGTTGCCGGAGAACTTATCGACGAGATTGGACAACTTATACAATCGTCATCGTGTAAAGATATGTCCTTTGTGGCCGTTCCAACAAAGGATGGGGAAAGTGTCATACTTTTAACACGCCAACTTGGCAGCAGTTCAAAACAGCACTACGTGTATAAAAAATCAAAGAAAGCTAAGGATTTGCAGAAAGAAAAATATCAAGACGAGGAAAATAGAGTAAATGGGCCTGACGCAGAAGATAGCGATGTACAGGACGAGAATAACGATTTAAACGATAACGATTAAAAAAGGTTCTGCCGCACCTTTTTTTGGAAAGTGATTTTGTTTTAGGGGATCTTGATAGGCTTTGTTCGGTAGAATATGAATTTGGCCTATTTTGATCCACCCATTCAAGTATTAAAGGCACAGCAATTCCCGCTAAGGTCTTTAACTATTGAGATCCCTAGCGTTGAGAAATAATTTGATGCTGGCTTTTTTATTGATTAATGTTTGCACGATGTGAAGAAACGGTTTCAAGAAGCTTTGAAAAAAGTAGTCGCAAAATATGCTCTACGGGAGTATATGAAAAATGTCATTCAAATGGCGATTTTACCAGTTTTTGAAAAGCTTTATCATTGCAAAGTGCATTCTCCTCCAAGCGTGGCTATACCATCTGTTTTATAGTGGCCCATTCACAAGGGTGAAGTGCAACACCACGAGTAGCATCAGTGAACACTTCGAGTGGGCTTTCCTATTTTCAAAAATTTTGTATGCTCACTTACTAATAGAAGAAGCCTTTAGGAGTCCAGCTTCTGCAAAAAATAGTGCAAAAGAAGCTATTTCTTTGTTAAAAAGTATTGCTGATCACCTAAAAGATGAACCATTTTATTGGAGACTCCGAGCAAGCGCCTTAGGGCTTGCAGGGTTTAATGCCGAAGCTGATCTAGCTTTAGCTGAAGAGACCCTTTTGCAAGGGGATATAAAACAAGCCACCAACAAAACTAAAAAAGCTTTAAAGAGTTCTCCTCAAATTAGGGAAAAAGCAAAAGATAAAGCAAAAGATATTGAGGCTTCTCGCAGCACTGCTGGCTCTTAAAAAAAGCCTCAAAAAAGTAGTTTTTAGCCTGTTTTACGCTTCCTTCATCGAATTAACTGCACGCTTAAGATACTCCTCAGTTAGGCCAAATACGTTGCTAAAACCAGATTGGAAAAATTTTAGGTATTTTGGATTAATTGGTTCGTTTC
>DATDSS010000026.1:0-3226 GCA_035291245.1 Alphaproteobacteria bacterium
CTTTAGTTAAAATTATCTAAAGTTTTATAGGTGATATGTTTTTTGACATGTTTTTAAAATCTTTAGAAATAGGGCCTTTTGGATAAAATGCGCTTTCAAAAGCTTATAAAATAAGAGGGGCTCTTAGTCTTAAGGTCTAAAAGACCTAATTTACCTAAAAATTTAACATTATAGAGGCTCTTACCCCTCCCCCAATTTGACATGTTTTTTGATATGTTTTTTGACATAAATTTTTTTTAAAAAAAGTTTGGCTCTTCTTAAAAATTTGCTCTGCTTATGGAAAACTTTAAGGTGAGAGGTTTAAAAAATAACACGTACTTCTACCTTCTGTTTGCGATTTTACCAAACACCCTTTTTTTAACAAATCTGCAAGGTCTCTAGTAGCCGTTGCTTTGGAACATTGGGTAATCGTCATATGATTTTTAGCACTTAAACCGCCTTTAAAGCCTTCTTTTCCTTCTTTAAACAGCCGTTTTAATACTTTTTCTTGGCGATCATTTAAACAAGTACCATAAGTTTTCCAAAACTTTGACTTCTTCATAACAAAGATCAACGTTTCTTTGGCATCTTTTTGAGCTTTTAAGATCATTTGACTAAAAAACACAATCCAATTTGTTACATCAAGGGTGTAAGAACTGGCTTTATGAAGCTCCCCATAATAGGTTTTTTTTTCTTTGTGAAGCTGTTTTGATAGACTCATTAGCACCCCGTACCCCAGATCTTGAGATAACGCTTTTTCACTTAAGGCCCTTCCAATTCTTCCATTTCCGTCTACAAAAGGATGAATAGATTCAAAATAAAGGTGACATAAAGCTGCTCTTAACACCCCTTTTACATGGTCTTTTTCATCACAAAAATCATTGTACCATTTGATAAAACGGTCCATTTCTGATGGAATATTTTGACTTTTAGGAGCTTTAAAAAACACTTTTTCTTTGCCATAAGGTCCTGAAATTATTTCCATATCAAACGGGTCTGTTCGCCATTTACCAACCTCCATATCCTGTGAAAGCCTTTGATTTTGAAACATCATTTCGTGCCAATTCCAAAGCGTTCTTGAGGTTAAGGGCTCTTTAAAATTTCTCCTTAAGTCCATCATCATTTTTGATAACCCGTCTGCTCTTGGATCTTTTGAAGGATAAAAGGTTTCTAACCCCAATTGGTTAGAAAAAGAGGATCTTAAGTCATCGTAAGTTAAATCCTCTCCTTCGATTTTACTAGTCGTTAAGGCCTCTTCTATAAGAATTTCTTGAAGAGTGGTTGTTTCTAAGTCTTTGTCAAAGCCTTGAAATAACCCCAGTGTAAGACCAGCTTCGAATAAATACTCCAAAACAATCTCTTTTATTTTAGACTCATTATAGGTAAATAACGGCCATTTAGGATGTTGCCAGTTGTATTTCATGGTTTAAATTATCTTTTTAAAAAGAGTTATTGAGCCGATTATACGCTATATTTGGCTCAAAAATAAGTGCTTTTTTGAGCCGATTGTTGTATTTATTCGGCTTAAGTTTGATTGAATAAACCTCCCTTCTTGAAAAAATAATATAATATACTATGTTAGTAATATAAGATTCTTAGTGCGCCCCCCAAGGAGATTTTTTTATGAATTTACATATTTATTTAGAGCAAAGCGTTTTTAATGAAATCGAGTTTTTATGCAAACAAACGCGTAAAAAAAGAAACACAATCATTCGCGAAGCGATCAGCTATTATCTTTTGCATCAAAAAAAAGGTTCTTGGTCTAAAAGGGTTCTCGAATTTAAGGGCATAGAAAATTTTGAAGCCTTTGAAGAAAACAGGGCCAATCTAAAGTCCACCAACACTCAAACATTTTTGGATTGAACCGTCATGTACTTGCTTGATACTTGTGTTATAAGCGATTTTGTAAAAGGAGAGCCCAATACGCTTTCAAAAATAAAATCTTGTTTACCCGGTGAGTTATTTATGTCTTCCATAACCGTGATGGAAATTGAGTTTGGACTTTTAAAAAACCCGCAAAAAGCTCTAAAAATTGAACCTGTTTTAAAAGAGTTTATAGAAGCTATCACTATTTTAGACTTTGGCGAAGAAGAGGCAAAAAAAGCCGGTTTTATCAGGCTTTCTCTTACTCAATCTGGTATACCAATTGGGCCTTATGATTTTTTGATAGGAGCAACGGCCTTGGCCAAAGATTTAACTCTTATTACAAGCAACATCGGTGAGTTTCAAAGAATTGAGGCGTTAAAAATCCAAAACTGGAGAGATGTTTAAAAAACTTTGAGTTCTTTGCCAGGTTTTAGGCCAACGCTTTGAAAATTCTTCATCCCAAAAACACTGGTTTTAGGAACATAGGGCTAAATGCTTGAATTTTTACTAAAATAGCTGTAAATTCTGTTTCAAAACTAATACCATTTGATTTTGTATCAAAACTATCTGAAACCACTAAATTTTGGAATAGTTTTTTAGAAGAAAGGACTGTTATGAAGTTTGGTTATGCGCGTGTATCAAAAAATGATCAAAGTCTTGATATACAGGTTCAAAAATTAAAAGCTGTGGCTTGTGACGAAATTTTGATGGAAAAAGTCTCAGGCGCCAACGATGACAGAAAAGAACTTAAACGACTTTTAGATAAACTGAGACCTGGAGATACAGTTTGTGTTGTGCGGCTTGATAGATTAGGACGTCGTATGTCTAAGCTTATTGAGCTAATTAATGATTTTAAAGAAAACGGGATAAATTTTATTTCACTTGAAAATCATATTGATACAACTACTCCGATAGGAATGGTTCTCTTTAGTATGTGCGCAGCCTTTTCTGAGATGGAGCGAGAGTTAATCAGGGAACGCGTTAAAGCAGGAATTGAATCTGCCCACAAAAAGGGAAGAAAAGGCGGAAGACCAAAAGCCTTGACTCCAGAAAAACTTGAAACCTTAAAATCCTTGGTAAAGGCTGATACGTTTTCTGTTAAAAAATTGTGCGAACTCACAGAAATAACAAGATCCGTTTATTACAGAGCACTCAAAGACGGGCTTATAAAAAAAGAAGCGACTAATCCTTTGTAAGCCGCAGAAAATATAGCATTTTTACGGTTTTTCAATTCCTTATGGGGGTTGTATCGAGAACGCCCGAAAGATCGACTTTGAGAATGAATTACGCGACTTTACAAGGGGTTACAGCCCTTTTTTTATGTTTTCCCTGTCCCAAATAAAGTATAGTATAAATGGTACAAATATGGGTCTAGGAAAAC
>DATDSS010000027.1:0-3260 GCA_035291245.1 Alphaproteobacteria bacterium
AAATCAAAGATATTTTGGGCTGGACTCAGAGCCAAAAACCACTGAAAATAAGGTCCTTAGTTAAGGAAATCTTATTTGTAGCCCCCTCTATGAGAACGCTTGATCTAATCTTTCAGATGAAAGAAACAGGCATTCACATGGCTCTTGTGGTGGACGAATATGGGGGGATTGATGGTCTTGTCACCCTTTCTGACTTAATGGAGGAGATCATTGGAGACATCCAAGACGTTCAAGATCAAACAACCCCTCAACTTCAAAAACGCCCCAATGGCACAGTTGTGGCTGATGCACGTGTTTCTTTGGAAGAAGCTCAAGAAAAGCTTAACTATGAATTTGCTTTAGAAGACATGCCAGAAGACATTGAAACTCTTGGAGGCCTTGTTATAACTCTTGCAGGGCGCGTTCCTGTTCGAGGAGAGCTTATCAAACATCCAAAAGGAGTTGAGTTTGAAATCTTAGAAGCAGATCCAAGGAGAGTCAAAAAGTTTTGCCTTCATGGATTATAGCATATGAAAAAATTAAAAAACTTTTTTGAAATATGACAGGACAAGTCTATGCCTCTTAGCCCAAAAGATATTGAAACTTTGTTAAAAAAAAATCTCCCCGGATGCGATCTTACGCTAAAAGATCTTGCAGGAGATAACGACCACTTTCAGCTTTTAATTATTGCTTCTCAATTTGAAGGTCTCAACCGAATTCAGCGTCATCAATTGGTTTATGCAGCCCTTGAAGGGCATATGGGAACGACACTTCACGCGCTTTCTTTTAAGGCGATTAGCCCTAAGGAAAATGGAGACGCTTCGTAATGAATCGCCTTTCTAATTCTGTTTGGGCTTTTTCCAAAGAGGTGGTTGACGCTATAAAGCAACACCCCTTCAACCAAGAACTTGTACAAGGAACACTTAGCCCAGATAAATTTGCTTTTTACATTGAGCAAGACAGTATCTACTTAGGGCAGTATGCCAGGTGTCTGGCAATGATCGCGTCCAAAGCCCCAAATCGTTATATAGAGCCTTTTTTGAGATTTTCTCATCAAGCTCTTATTGCAGAACAAGAGCTTGTGCACTTTCATTTCAAGAAAGTTTTAGATATAAAAGAGACGAACAAACTCTCTCCTGCAACTTTATCTTACACAAGCTACTTGCTTTGCGTGAGCGCTAACGACCCTATCGAAGTTGCGATTGCTGCTGTTTTGCCGTGTTTTTGGATTTACTACGATATTGGTGTAACTTTTAAAGACGTTGTAACACCACAAAATCCTTATAAAAAGTGGATGGATGCCTACACCGCCAAGGAATTTCATGAAAGTGTTCACGAAATGATCACCATTTTTGATGAGATTGCCTCACAAGCCAGTCCTAAATACTTAGAAAAGATGAAAGACGCTTTTTACAAAGGTGCTGTTTTAGAGTGGCATTTTTGGAACGACTCTTACCATAAAAAGACAGTTGACGGGTTTTTAGCTCAATATGACCTTTAACATGCTCCTAGTAAGGAAGTTTTTTCTTAAACTTAAAAAAAGTCCAGTTTTTATAGCATTTTTTTTTATTTTGTTAGGATTTATCGCGGCCTTAGGACAAGCTCCTTCTAAGTGGAGCTTTGCCTTTATTGGTGCTTTTGCGGTCTTTATACATACTTTAAAAGAGAAGGCGACCTCTTCAACACAAGCATTTTGGTTTGGGTTTTCTTTTGCATTCGGGTATTTTTTTTATGGACTTTCTTGGATTGCTTCAAGTTTTGAGGTGGTGGGACTTTCTCATTTAAAGATACTTCCGATGGTTGCAATTCCTTTTATTTTAGCGCTTTTTTGGGGGGCGGCGTCTTTTGCAACCGTTAAAGTGAGAGGGCCTTTTTTCTTAAAAGTGATTATTTTTTTCTCTTTATCGGAATACTTAAGAGGTCATGCTTTTACGGGGTTTCCTTGGAATTTACCGTGTTATATTTGGGATAGTGACTTGTTACAAGCCTTACAAGTTGTTGGCCCCTATGGGTTAACGTTATTGACTTTTGCGCTTGCTTGCACAAAGAAAGAATTGGTTGTTGTTAACTACGCAGTGGTCGAACTTTTATCTTATTTTGCGGCTGGTTTTATCTTAACGCCTCAGCCCCACACACAAATCCCTATACGCTTAATTCAACCCTGCATTGAGCAAAATATAAAATGGCAACCTGGCAAGATTTATGACATTTTATCTACGTATATTAATTTAAGCTTTTCAAAGAAGGAAGGTTTCACGCCGAAAGTTATTTTTTGGCCAGAAGCTGCCCTCCCTTTACTTTTAAATGAAAATCCTGAACTAATAGAGTTCTTAACATCGTTAATACCAGCTGAAACGTACCTTATAACAGGATCATTACGGCGCGATGAAAAACAGGCTCTCTTTAATAGCCTTTATGTGATAGAAGGGCAAAGGGGAGTTGTCTCGTTTTATGATAAGGTTCATCTTGTGCCTTTCGGGGAGTACTTGCCTTTCAGGACATATTTACCCTCTTTTATACAAAAACTTACGCCTGGGTCTAAAGATTATTCCAGTGGAAGTGCATCGCAAACTATAAAAGTTGGAGACCTTTTTAGTTTTACACCCTTAATTTGTTACGAAGCGATTTTTCCACATGTACTAGGACCCACAAGACCAGATGTGCTTCTAACCCTTACAAATGATGCTTGGTTTGGAAAAACATTTGGGCCAAATCAACACTTAGAGCACGCAAAAGCAAGAGCCATTGAAGAAGGTTTGCCAATGATTCGAGTTGCCAATAATGGAATATCTGCTGTTATGGATGCAAGGGGAGAATTCGTAAAGTCGTTAAATCTGGACCAATGTGGCGTGCTTGACACTTACATTCCTGTTGCAAAAAAACCTACTCTTTATGCAACCTATGGAGATACAATATTTCTTCTTCTATTAGGAATTCTTTTGGCGTTAAGCGCTCTAGGCTTCAAGCGCTTTTGGGTAAGGATTAAGGTTTAAAGCCAAATACTGAGAAGCAAGCTCTGCCAGATCATATTTACCATTTTCAAAATAATCGACATCTTTTTCTTCTTCAAAATTTTCAAACTGCTCATCTTGTTTTTCAAACGCTTTGGGCCTTAAAACCAAGTCAATAGATGTTTCAACAGTTTCTGTAACAGGTTTTAGCGTTGTAATACATTCTTGAACAACTGAGGCTTTAATGGTTCCTTCGACCAAAAACCCTCTGTAAAGAGGGCTAGGCGTAACTGTTAAAAGGAATTCAAAAGAGTTCACACCAAGAATAGC
>DATDSS010000028.1:0-3077 GCA_035291245.1 Alphaproteobacteria bacterium
TGGGGCAAAGGAAATTACGCTTCTTGGGCAAAATGTCAATGCCTATCACGGTGTGGATTTTAAAGGCCAAAATTGGAATTTAGCCCGCCTTATTGAGGCATTAAATCACTTAAGCGGCTTAGAACGTATTCGTTATACCACGTCCCATCCAAGGGATATGGATCAAGAACTTATTGACGTTCACGCAAGCTGTTCTAAGTTAATGCCTTATTTGCATTTACCTGTTCAATCAGGAAGTAATGCCATTTTAAAGGCAATGAACCGCAAGCATGATAGAGATTTTTATTTCGATAATATTGAGCGTTTAAAAAAAGCTAAGCCTGATATTGCCCTTTCGTCAGATTTTATTGTGGGCTTTCCTGGTGAAAGTGACAAAGACTTTGAAGAGACACTTGATCTGGTAAAGCGCGTACGCTACGCACAAGCGTATTCTTTTAAGTACAGCAAACGTCCAGGAACCCCAGGTGCTCTTTTAGAAAATCAAGTGCCAGAGCTCGTTAAATCAGAACGCCTTTCTATTTTGCAAGAAGTTCTGAGTGAGCATCAAATAGACTTTAACCAAAATACTGTTGGTAAGACCTTAGACGTTTTATTAGAGAAAAAAGGCCGTGTAGAAGGCCAGTTAGTAGGTAGAACTCCTTATATGCAATCCATATCTATAGAGGCTAAAGATCGTCTTTTAGGGCACATTATTCCTATTACAATCACACGAGCTCACCCTAACGGTGTAAGTGGCCATATAAAAACTATAGGATAAAAAAGCTTACAAAGCTAAAAAATCCATTGACAAGTTATTTTAGAGCCTGTTCTAGTAAAAGCATACTTAATTTTTAAAAGAGCTACTTAAACTTATGAAAATATCTGGAAACGAAGTTCGTATTGGCAACATTCTTGATCATGAAAAGCGCCTTTGGGTTGTTTTAAAAACTAGCCATACACAACCTGGAAAAGGGGGAGCGTATATGCAAGTTGAAATGAAAGCCTTAGACGGAAAAACAAAAACAAACATACGCTTTCGCTCCGCTGAGCAAGTAGAGCGCGTTTTTTTAGAAGAGCTTCCCTACCAATATCTTTATGAAGAGGGAGAAGATTTGGTTTTTATGGATCAAAAGACCTATGAGCAAATTCAAATTAACAAAGAAATGGTTGGAGACGCTGCTGCATTCTTACAAGATGGTATGATCGTTGATATTAACTTTTATGAAGGACGGCCTTTGAGTGTGAAGCTTCCAGACACAGTTATTTTAACGATTTCAGAAGCTGAGCCAGTTGTAAAAGGCCAAACGGCGTCTTCGTCTTTTAAGCCAGCAATTTTAGAAAATGGCTTAAGGATTATGGTGCCACCTCATATCGATGCAAATACCCGTATTGTGGTAAATACAGCTGATTGTACTTATGTTGAGCGCGCTAAGTCAGCTTAGTTTATTTAATCTATGCACGATACCTTGTTAAAAGAGATTTCTAAGTTTTTAGCCACAGGGGCTTATAGTGGTTATCTTCCTAAGATGCCAGGAACTTGGGGCTCTTTTTGGGGGGCATTTTTGTTTTTGCTCTTTCCACAACATACATATTTTGGCGCTACTTTTTTAATAACTGTCATAGGCATTATCGCCACAAGAGAATTTTTAAAAACAACCTCAGATTCTGATCCGTCATGTGTTGTGATTGATGAAATTATTGGTGTTGGCCTTGTTTTTTCTTTTGTTTTAGACGTTCTCCATCTTGGTTATGGGTGGTGTGCACTTGGGTTTTTTCTTTTTCGTGTTTTTGATATGATAAAAGTTGGGATTGTAAAAATAATAGATGATTACCAAACGCCTTGTTTAGCCTTAAGATCCTTATTTATTCAACTAGACGATATTGTTGCAGCCCTTCAAGCAGTTTTGGTTGTGTGGGCAGCATCTTCTTTTTTCTAGACTTACTCATTAGTAGTAGAAAATCCTTTGATAACTTGCTAGGGTTTTAGCAAAATTACATTCACTTTTTATAAATTTATCCAAATCATGAGTTATTCTTATCTAGTTACAGGTTGTGCTGGTTTTATTGGGTTTCATACCGTTCAACAGCTTTTATCACAAGGCAAAAGAGTTGTTGGAATTGATTGCATGAATGCCTATTATGATCCAAATTTAAAAGAGTCTCGCTTAAATATCTTAAAAGAAAACAAAAATTTTTACTTTCATCAAATTGATTTTAGTGAGTATGCCCATGTTAAAGGCGTGTTTGACGCACATCAAGAGCAGGGGTTTCCTTTGCTAAAAGTTATCCACTTAGGTGCTCAAGCAGGGGTCCGCTATTCTTTACTGGAACCGTTTCCTTATATCACCAGTAACATCAACGGTTTTTTAAGTATTTTAGAAGCTTGCCGTTATCAAAAGGATTTCAAACACTTGGTATATGCAAGTACCTCTTCTGTTTATGGGCAAAATAAAGAGTCCCCCTTTACTGAAGATCAACGAACAGATCATCCCATGTCTTTGTACGCTGCAACTAAAAAAGCCAACGAAATGATGGCGCAGTCCTATCACCACTTGTATGATTTACCTGTGACAGGCTATAGATTTTTTACAGTTTACGGCCCTTGGGGAAGACCTGATATGTCTGCTTTTAAGTTTGCCCATGCAATCATGAAAGATGAGCCTATTGACGTGTATAACTATGGAGATATGGAAAGAGACTTCACCTATATTGATGATACTGTTGAGGGCATTTTAGGTGGCCTTGAACGATCAAGACGCTTAAGCAAAGGAAAAGAGCTTTCTCACCCTGTTTACAATCTTGGAAATAACAAAGGTGAGAAGTTGATGGATTTTATAGCCCTTATCGAAGAAGGTTTAGGAAAGAAAGCTCAAAAGAATATGCTCCCCATGCAACCCGGTGATGTGCCAGCAACAACTGCAGGAATTGATCAGGCTTTTAATGATTTTGGCTATCAACCAAAAACAACAATCCAAGAGGGGCTTCCAAAGCTTCTAAAGTGGTTTAAGGATTTTTACTACCCTTCTTAAAAGAGGGGGGTATTTTTTAATGGTGCCGCTGGAGAGAATCGAACTCTCGACCTCACCCTTACCAAGGGT
>DATDSS010000029.1:0-5147 GCA_035291245.1 Alphaproteobacteria bacterium
AAGCTAAGGCTTTATAACCCTTCTTTTGCAAATATTTGGGGATTTGAGGTGGAGCAACTGCAAGAAGGAACCCACCTTTCTGTGCTTTTAACGCTCATGAAAGCTATATTAAAAGCCCCCCCGGAAAGTTTTGAAGATCAAATAATTTCTACGACAAGCCACAGGAAACCGCATTCTTTTCATATTCATTTAAAAGATAACCGTATTCTTCAAAACTCGTATGTACCTCTTCCAGATGGATCACATTTATTAAGTTTTAATGATATTTCTGACTCCATGCATTTTGAGCAAGCGCTAACAGAGAGAAATGGTGCCCTTGAAACAGCCGACCGTGTTAGAACGGATTTTATTCAACATGTCTCTTGTGAATTAGAGGCCCCTTTAAATACAGTAAGAGGCTTTAGTGATATTCTTTTAAACCAATATTTTGGTGGCTTAAATGAGCGGCAAAATGATTACTGCCAAGGGATCAGGGATTCAGCAGAAAGGCTTTTAAGTTTGATCCACGATATGCTAGATCTTGCAAGCTTAGAAGCAGGGCAATTAACCTTACAGCCCAGCCGTATTCAGCTTAAAATCTTTTTAGAAAATCTCTCAACACTTATTGTACAGCAATCTAATGAAGCTGGCGTTGACTATAGATTTGAAAACAAAGCGAGTTTTGAGAACTTTCTTGCAGATGAAAAACGTATCAAACAAGCTTTATTAAAAGTTATTAGTAATGCAATTAAGTTTACTCCCTCTCAAGGTAGTGTGATTTTAACGGTGAGTGATGATGCAACAAACATTATATTTTCTATTCTTGATACGGGTATGGGAATGTCAAAAGAAGAACAAGCGCGACTTTTAAAGGCACCTGCATATTTATCACTTGATCTTAATGAAGCGATTGATCAGGGGAATTCAGGCCTAGGGCTTTCCTTGGTTAAGAGTTTTATAGAGCTCCATGGAGGAAGCATAGAAGTTTTTTCTACGTTGGGGGAGGGAACGACTATCAGCCTAAAGCTTCCTAAAAAATTGTCGTGATTTTTTATAATAAACCTCTTTTGAAACTCTTACCTTTTGCTTTTATGGATTGAAAAGGGAGGCGTATAAAGCCTAAAGAAACCTTACTCAAAGTTCATGAGGATAGGGGTCTTGGTGTATAATAACTTGTGCTTCTGGGAAGTGCTCTTTTAAGGAGTCCTCCACTTCTTGAGCTATTTTATGAGCCCTTTTTAAAGTTAATGTTGCATCAATATCCAGATGCAGTTGAATAAAAAGATACTGCCCAGCACTTCTTGTCCTAAGGTCATGGAAACCCATTACCCCTTCATGAGAGCTAACAATGGCCTCAATCTCGTTTCTTGGAGCATCTGGAAGCTCTTCATCCATCAGAACGCTTAAAGAACTTTTAATAATCTCATAAGAGGTCCAAAGAATGTAAAGGGCAATAGCTCCTCCTATAAAAGCATCTAAGCGAGCTATTTGAAAGCGCGTAGATAAATTTAAGGAAAGAAGCACTCCTAAGTTTGTTAAAATATCCGTTTTATAGTGTAGGCAATCTGCCTTAATAACCAAAGAGTTCGTTTTTTTAATAACATAACGCTGATAAAGCACCAACATCAGGGTCAAAAAAGTGGCCCCTATCATCACCCAATTTCCAAAGGGATTAAACACCATCGCATGAGGGACGGTTAAGCGATTAATAACCTCAATCAAAAGCCAAAAAGCAGATCCAGTAATAAACATAGATTGCGCAAGACCTGCCAGAGCTTCAGCTTTTCCATGACCAAAACGGTGGTTTTCATCAGCAGGCTTTAAAGCCTGCCTAACAACAACAAAATTAACAATAGATGCCAAAACATCTAATAATGAATCCATCAAGGAGGCTTGTAAGCTCATAGAATCTGTTAAGCGCCAAACTATAAATTTGCTTATAACTAAGGTGCTTGCAGTAAGAACAGCTGCATAAGTGGCGCTTTTTATATGCTTTTCTTTGCTAAAAGACATTAATAAAGGAAGTTTTATGATAGAAAAGTTTTACTAAAAACATAGTATCTCAAATTTAGTCGTCGAAGGCAAAAATTTCAAAGTCTCTTTCACTAACAGGTGTTTCTTGATCACTCTCTTCCAAAACAGCTTGGGTATCAGATTTCTTATGCCAATAAGATTTTGCAGCTGACCTAAGTGCAAAGTGGCAGTCTTCAAGTCTTGGGGGGTCTTTAAGTACGAGCTTATTTAAAACTAAGCTTATTTTCTTTTTTAACTCTTTTGTGTTTCGTTGATCTTCATCCACAGTAAGAATAGTTATAGGATTATATCCCTCAATATCTTCAAGTTTCCAATCGTTATCTTCAAAAAATCTAAAAATACCAAATTCTTTTGACCAAAACCAAGTTTGACCAATAAAAAGCTTTAAGTCTTCCTCATCTATTGTTTTAGCAATTTCTTTATAGCTTTCTTGCCATAATCTTACCATTTTATTTAGGATGGTTTGGACGTTAACCTGTTCAAGAAATGAATGATACCCAAGTTCGCCATTCAAATAAGTATTCAAAATTATCTGATGAGTTGTATTGCCCATATTAAAAGAGCTTATGGAAACTTTCTTAAGCCTTAGCTCTTCTTCTAAGGTATTTGCAAAAAGAGGGTTAAGGGTGGTTAAGCCTCCCCAAAAGAAGCATAAAGCCATGAAAAACATTTTGTTAATCCAAACCTTCTAAATCAGCAAGACGAGCTGCTTGATCTTCGGTTATTAAGGCTTCGATCATCTCTAAAAGACCTTCTCCTTGCATGATTTGATCAATCTTATAAAGAGTGAGGTTAATGCGGTGATCTGTTACGCGCCCTTGAGGGTAATTATAGGTTCTGATGCGCTCTGACCTGTCCCCAGATCCGACTTGCGACCTTCTTGAAGCGCTTCGTTCTTTTTCCAGTTTTTCTCTTTCAGACTCGTACAAACGCGCCCTTAAAATTTTTAAAGCTTTGGCTTTGTTTTTATGTTGAGAGCGTTCATCTTGTTGGGTTACCACAATGCCGGAGGGTCTGTGTGTAATACGAACGGCGCTGTCAGTTGTGTTAACGTGTTGACCACCTGCGCCAGAAGCTCTATAAACGTCAATTTGGAGATCTTTTTCGTCAATTTGAACATCGACTTCTTCGACTTCTGGAAGGACTGCAATCGTTGCAGCAGACGTATGAATGCGACCAGAAGCTTCGGTATCTGGGACACGTTGAACACGGTGCACGCCTGATTCAAACTTAAGTTTAGCAAATGCCCCTTTTCCCATAATTGAAATGGTTGCTTCTTTTACACCGCCTCTGTCAGTTTCATTCAAGTTCATTAACTCTATTTTCCACCCCATAAGAGCTGAAAATCGTTGATACATACGAAGAAGATCTCCACCAAAAAGGCTTGCTTCTTCTCCTCCTGTTCCTGCTCTGACTTCTAAGATAACGTTTTTTTCGTCATCGGCATCTTTTGGAAGGAGTAAGATTTTAATTTGTTGTTCTGCTAAAGCTTGGTGCTCTTTTTGATCCCTCAGGTCCTCTTCCACAAGAGATTTCATCTCTGAGTCAAGCCCTCCCTCTTTTAGCATGGTTTCCAGTTCCTTTTGCTGTGCTTCAATATTTCTAAGATCTATAATTGCTAAAGCAACGTCTTCAAGATCAGAGTATTCTTTTGAAAGTTTTGCAAAAAGAGCAGGATCACACTCTGGTTGACTCATTTGAACCTTAAGTTCTTCATAACGATTTAAAAGACGATCTAGTTTATAAGCCAATGACACGAGAAGATTAATCCTTATTTAAAGTTAAAAGATAAGCCGGTAGAGATTCTATAAGTACCAGCTCTTGTGTGCCTAAATCAAGATTTTTCACAAGGATTTTGCCTTCTTTTAGTTCGTCTTCCCCTAAAATAAGAGCAAATACCGCTCCTTCTTTATCAGCTTTTTTTAAATTCTTTCCTAAGTTAAAGCTGTAATGGGTGTTTACCTCAAAAGGATAGTCCTTTAATTTTTGACTTAAAATAAAAAGCGGTTCGAATTCTTGTTCACTAAGACACATCAATGAAACTTTCAATAACTTTTTAACAGGTAACATGCAGGGAAGTTCCAAAATACGGTCCACCCCAATTGCAAAACCTATCCCACTGATGTCTGGGCCCCCTAGTTGTTTCATCAACCCATTGTAGCGCCCCCCTGCAAGAATGGTTGCTTGTGCCCCAAGGTGGGGGGTTGTAAACTCAAAGGCTGTGTGCGTGTAATAATCCAGACCCCTTACTAAATTTTTATTTAAAACAAAAGGAACTTTTAACAGCTCCAGCGCTTTTTGAACTTTTTCAAAATAATTACCGGAGTCTTTGGATAAATAGTCTTTAAAATCTGGAGCGTTTTTAGCAATTTCTTGGTCTTTTTGGTCTTTAGAATCTAAGATCCTAAGGGGGTTTTTTTCTAAACGCTCTTTTGAGTCACTTGATAATTCTTCCTTGTATTTTGTAAAATACTCAATTAAAGCTTGCCTAAAAGACAACCTGCTATCTAGATCTCCAAGTGTGTTTATCTCAAGAGTATAAAGCCCTTCTAAGCCAAGATCTTTTAAAAGGCTGTGCCCGAGGTAAATGATTTCTGCGTCATGGAAAGGGTCATCTATACCAAAACTTTCTACACCAAATTGATGAAACTGGCGAAGTCTTCCTCTTTGAGGGCGCTCATAGCGAAACATTGGCCCGTAATATGCCCACCTGGTTTGAGGGTTTTGTGTTGCAATAGAATGATTAATAAGAGCTCTTACCACAGGCGCAGTCCCCTCTGGGCGAAGGGCTAAAAGATCGCCTCCTCTATCTTCAAGGACATACATCTCTTTTCCAATGACGTCACTGGTTTCTCCTAAGGTCCTTTTAAAAACGTTCATAGACTCTAAGATGGGCGTTTGAATAGATTGACAGCCAAACCTAGCTGCCTTATCAAAGCAAAGAGTTGCAAGTGCTGTATACGTATCAAGTTTTGAGCCAAATAGGTCGTGCATACCTCTTGGAGTTGTAGGTTTTGTAGACATGTTTTTTTATAAGAAAATTTTAAAAATAATACAGTTAAGATAGCGCCTTTAACGTAAAAGAGTCAAATAACTGGCATTTTGAGTCACGGCCTACGCATACTAAAAATTAT
>DATDSS010000030.1:0-3043 GCA_035291245.1 Alphaproteobacteria bacterium
TCTTTTTCAGTGGATGTACAGCCGTGGTTTCGTTATCTCTTTTGATGATTTTTATGGGAATGGGCAAACTTAACTGTAACAATGCTAAAAATTACAAAGCTCGTATGGGAAAATAGGAGCGACTAGATTTTAAAAAGGGCACTTTTAAGTGCCTTTTTTAATAACTTTCAAAGAGCTTTAAAGTCAATTTTACTTTTACATTTTTGTATTTTCTGATCAGGGAAAGCCCTAACAAAATTAGGGTAGGTTTTTTGACCTTTATCAAGCCTCTTTATCCCCCACAGCCCTTCTACTCTTTTTTTACCCCCCCCTCTTGCAGATGCTTTAAAAAATCATCCTCACTCAAGACATTAAGGCCCAGTTCTTGAGCTGTTTTTAATTTAGAACCTGCATCTTGACCTAAAACCACGAAATCTGTTTTAGAAGAGACGCTGCTTGCGATTTTGGCCCCTCTTTTAAGTAATTTTTCTTTGGCTTCATTTCTTCCCATAGAGGTAAGCTTTCCTGTAAGAGCAACTGTTTTTCCTTCAAAAATACTAGATGTTTTTTCACGTTCCTCAAGTGAGGTAAGCGTTACTTGTTCTAAAAGTTTTTTTAAGTTTTCCCCCGTTTGGCTATTATTAAAAAAGTCAACTAAATCAAGGGCTGTAGACGTTCCAATGCCCTCTATGGCTAAAAAAGGCTCTAAATGATCTTCTAAGCTCTCAGCCTCCTTTTTTAAAGCAGCCTTATAAAGAGCGTCAAAATTTTTAAAATTCTGAGCTAAAAGTTGAGCTGTCACCTGACCAATTTGTGAAATTCCAAGCGCATAAATAAAACGGTCTAGTCTTATGGACCTTCTAGATTCAATAGCATCAAACAACTTTTCAACAGAAAGCTCACCCCAACCTTCACGGTTTTTTAGTTTTGTAAGGCTTTCTGTGTCTTGTTTTTGTAACGTAAAAATATCACACGGTTTTTTAATAAGCCCCCATTCATAAAATTGTTGAATGTTTTTTTCTCCAAGTCCTTCTATGTCAAAAGCATCCCTTGAAACAAAATGTTTAAGATGTTCTACCACTTGTGCGGGGCAAGACAAGCCATTAAAGCACCTGAGTGCTACTTCGTCTTTGTGTGGTTCAACTTTTGTTCCACAAGAAGGGCAGTTTAAAGGAAAATCAAAGGGTTTAGAGTCATCTGGTCTTAAAGATTTAATCACCTCAACCACTTGAGGAATTACATCCCCTGCCCTTTGAATAATAACTGTGTCTTTAACGCGAATGTCTTTTCTTACAATTTCGTCTTTATTATGAAGAGTTGCTCTTGAAACAACAACCCCTCCAACTGTCACAGGCGTTAAAATGGCAACCGGTGTTAAAACGCCCGTTCTTCCTACTTGGATTTTAATGTCTTCTAAAATAGTTTGCGCTTTTTGTGCTTCAAACTTATGCGCAATTGCAAAACGAGGGGCTCTTCCAATGGTCCCTAGGCGCTCTTGTAATTTTAAGTCGTTAACCTTATAAACAAGGCCATCAATGTCAAAAGAAAGGGCAGCTCGTTGTTGGTTTAAAACTTCAAAGTACTCTAAGGCTTCATTAAGGTCTTTACAAATTTTATTAAAAGGACATACCTCAAACCCCTGCTCTTTTAATTTGTTCAAGATATCTTCTTGAGTGTCCACATCAAGAGGCGTCACACTATCAAGGCCGTAGGCAAAAAACTTTAAAGGCCGTTTAGCTGTCACTTTTGAATCTAGCTGGCGAAGCGATCCTGCTGCTGCATTTCTTGGATTTGCAAAAGGTTGCTCGTTATTTTTTTCTCTCTCTTCATTAATCTTTAAAAAGTCATCCTTTCCCATATAGACTTCCCCTCTGATTTCCAAAGAATTTGGGAAATCTCCCTTTAAAGTCTGAGGAATAGAAGGAATTGTCTTTAAATTAAGCGTAATATCCTCCCCTTCTTGGCCATCTCCGCGAGTAGCCCCTAAAACAAAGACACCGTCTTGATAGTGAAGAGAAGCAGACAATCCGTCAATTTTAGGCTCAGCTGTATAGGAAATATCTTTAGTCTGCGTAAGGTTTAAAAAACGCCCCATTCTTTTTTCAAAATCATACACATCTTGAGGGGCAAAAGCATTATCCAAAGAAAGCATAGGTTTTCTGTGTTGAACTTTTTTAAAGCCTAAGGAAGATTTGTATCCGACTTGCCTTGAGGGGCTATCTTTTCGCCTAAGGTCTGGGAAACGCTTTTCAATTTGCATATTTCTTTGAAGAAGCTCGTCAA
This sequence comes from Alphaproteobacteria bacterium, assembly GCA_035291245.1. Classification (GTDB taxonomy): domain Bacteria; phylum Pseudomonadota; class Alphaproteobacteria; order Paracaedibacterales; family DATDSS01; genus DATDSS01. The sequence continues at coordinate 2,263 of DATDSS010000030.1, forward strand.
ATTCTGCGTCTATAATTTCAGGAGACGCTAGCTCAAAATACAAATAGTTGTGATGCGAAATCTCTAGTGCGAGCCTGGCTAATTCTTCTTTAGCTTGTTCTTTGGTGAGACTTTCAATAGTTAAACGAGAGAGATCCATGAGTATTTGTTAGTTGTGAACGCTTACCTGGGATTATCATAAAGGTTTTAAGTTCTTGCAATGACTTTTTTGAAATGTTTACACTTTTTGCCCAACACTGTATAATTTCACTAACTCATAAATCTCAAACATCCTTAAAGCATGCACAATCTGCCTCATATTACTCTTATTGGAATAAGCACAAGAACTTCAAACACACAAGAAATGGACCCATCAAGAGCTAAGATAAGTTCGATGATACAAAAATTTTATGCAGATCTTTCACAAAAGATCCAAAATAAAAAAGACCATTCAAAGCTTTATAGCATTTATACAAATTACGAAAGTGACCATAGGGGAGAGTATACCTATTTTGTGGGCCAAGAGGTAACGTCTTTAGAGGGAAATGAAGCTTACGAGGCTCTTACAGTCCCTTCTCAAAACTATGAAGTTTTTAGCTCTACAGGTGTATTCCCTAACGTGATTGTTGATCTGTGGCAAAAAATTTGGGGTCTGCCTGAAGCAATGGCATTCGGTTAAGTCCTAACAAATTTGGATGCATTACTACTTTGCCACTTAGTGTAAGGTTTTCTAGATCGTCTTCGATAATGACGATTAGGCCTTATTTTTTGACGCACACGCGAAATGCTAGTCAGTATCTTT
>DATDSS010000031.1:0-2838 GCA_035291245.1 Alphaproteobacteria bacterium
GTTAAAAGTGATTTAAGTCAGCTGAAACTAGCTCTTTCAATGTACGAAGGTTTTTTTAAAACTCTTGAAACACAAAATATTTTTGAAGAAATCCAAGAACGTCTTTTAGAGGAGCTAGACTACGAACAAGAAGCAAAAAATTGTAAAATTTATGGGAAAATTTTTAAAAACACTTCTGATATTATTATCCCAACGGTTTATGATGATCTTTCCACCAAACGATTATTAACCATGTCTTGGATAGACGGAAAGAGCCTTTTAGCTTTTGAAAATGAACCACAAGAGCTAAAAGACAATATTGCAGTCACCCTTTTTAAAGCCTGGTATTATCCTCTTTATAATTTTGGCATTATCCACGGAGACCCTCATCCAGGTAATTATTTGTGGACACCTGATCAAAAATTAGCGTTATTAGATTTTGGCTGCGTGCGCTATTTCCCCCCCTCTTTTATCGAAGCTGTCATTTATCTTTATCAAGCCTTATTACACAAAGATCAAAAAAAGCTTTGTGAAGCCTTTGAAAGGTGGGGATTTAAAAATCTTTCACAAGAACTTATTGAAGCCATGAGCTTATGGGCACAGCTTTTATTTGAACCCTTATTAGAAGATAAAATACGACCCCTTAAAACCTTTGAAGATGGTAAAAAAGGGTGGGACATTGCTACAAAAGTTCATGCGCTTTTAAAAAAGCATGGCGGTGTAAAACCTCCTAAAGAATTTGTTTTTATGGATAGAAGTGCCGTTGGTATCGGCTCTATGATTATGAAGTTAAATGCCTCTCATAACTGGCATCAACTGTTTGAAAACCTTATCGAAGACTTTAGCCCCTCTAAAATAGAAAAAAATTTAGAAAACTTAAATTAAATATAACAAAGAAAATAGGAGGTAAGTTTAAAGAAATAAGTCCAAAAATCTTTGAAAGTGTGGCATTAAGAAACATAAAAACTTTTTTGCCCGTGGCTTTATGGAACTTTTACTTACCAAAGAAACAGATTTTAGCCCCTACAAGAACAAACGTTTGTTGGGCTTAGATGTAGGGGATAAAACAATAGGAATCAGTGTCTGTGACCGGTTATGGACGATTGCGTCCCCTCTTCTGCTTATAGAAAGAAAAAACATCGCTAAAGACTTAGAAAAACTCTTAGGTGTTTTTGAAAAAGAAGCCGCTTCCATGATGGTAGTAGGGCTTCCTCTTAACATGAATGGGAGTTTGGGCCCCCAAGCGCAAAAGGTTCAAAAGCTTATGGACAAAGTACAACAAGTAAACGATATACCTGTTGTGTACTGGGATGAAAGGCTGTCGACCATTGCCGTTACAAAAGCTATGATCGAAGCGGATTTATCTCGTAAAAAAAGAGATAAAGTTGTAGATAAAATGGCAGCTACGTTTATTTTGCAAGGATTTATAGATGGCTGGAGAGGCTAGAACTATTTAAATTTTTCCTCAAAAGGGTCTACCCCCCAAATATATTTCTTATTGATCCACCCCTTGTAGCCAGCTGCTTGAATTTGGCACCACCCTGTTTGACACTTTACAACTTTTGCAACCACCTGGGGTTCAATTTTTGCGACTATTTTTGACTTTTTATTAGGCTCACTTCGAAGGTTTCTGACTTTTTCAGTAACGACAACAGTTCTTTTTGCAGATAATAAAGTTTTATGAAACCATCCTTGATTACCTTCAACGTCTTTGATTTTACGCCAGGTATCAAATTCCGCCACGATTTGAACGGGCAAGTCTTTTTTGACATACATCCACTCCGCTGGATAAGTATCACCAGGCCCCACGTGAAGAAGAGCTTTTTTCGCCTTAATCGAGACAAATCTTGGCAAAGAAAGCCCTGAAACACCCCCTGCTTTCGTAGTCTTTGAAGTAGACTGTTGCTCTGTGTCGCTTAAGACCTCCTCTTGTGCGCGGTCTTCTTTTGAGGTTTCTTGCTTACACGCGGTGAGGAAAACCAGAAAACATAACTTGAAGCATCTTTTAAAAAACGCCTGTTGACCCAAAGCCGCCTCCATCACGTTTAGTTTGAGATAAGTTTGCAGTAGGCTGTAGAGACGCTCTTAAACAAGGGGCAATTACAAGCTGTGCAATTCGCATGCCTCGCTCAATTACAACATCTTCTTGGCCAAAGTTAATCAGCAAAACTTTAATCTCTCCCCTGTAATCCGAGTCAATCGTACCAGGCGAATTTAAAACCGTTAGCCCCTGTTTTAACGCAAGACCCGATCTTGGTCTTATTTGAGCTTCAGATCCTTGAGGAAGAGAAAGAGCAAACCCACTTGGAATAAGCGTTCTTTCAAAAGGTTTCATAGTAATAGATTCATCAATTGCTGCTGGCAAGTCCATACCTGCACTTTCTGATGTTTGATAGGAAGGGTAGTCTAAATCCCTGGCATGTTCTAAGCGTTGAATAAAGACTATTAAAGAGGACTCCATAAAAATTTCTCCTAATTATTTTTGACCATGGTGAATTGCAACAACTCCAAAGGACAAAGGTTCGAAAGAAGCTGAGGTAAAACCCACGCTTTGGATCATTTCTTTTAATGAGCTTGGATCTAAAAAGCGCTGTATACTTTCAACTAAGTACCGATAACTTTGCTCGTCTTGGGCAACTAGCTTACCTAAAATTGGAATAATTTGAAAGGAATAGAATTCATAAAGTTTTTTTAAATGTGCTTGCTCTACTTTTGAAAATTCTAAACAATAGAAATGCCCGCCGGGTTTTAATACTCTGTAAAACTCTTTTAATGCCTGCTCTTTTTGGGAAATATTGCGTAAACCAAAAGAAATTGTAAGGTGGTCAAATGTATTATCTTCAAAAGGAAGGGTTTGCC